>JAYVZW010000306.1:0-4687 GCA_043783015.1 Verrucomicrobiota bacterium | reverse complement strand
TGAAGCTTCTACAGGAACTCGGCCTCGTGCCGCAGTCGCCAAATCCCGCGATGACTGCGCCGGGGGCGGATGCGGAACGGCCACTGATGCCGTGCTTCATTTCAAATCCTGTGTAGGGCGGGCGCTCCGCCTGCCGTGATTGTTCGAAGCTCAATTAGGATCCAAGTTACGGCAAGCGGAGCGCTTGCCATACACATATCAATGGTTGGCGATTACATCCCCGTCGGATGCTCGATGAATTCCCACGGCAGAGAAAACTTCTCTGATAGGTGTTTCACCAGCGCCTTCACGCCGAAGGTCTCCGTGGCGTAGTGACCGCCGTAGAAAATGTTCACGCCGAGTTCCTCCGCGAGCGTGTAGCTCCAGTGCGGGCCTTCGCCGGTAATGAAGGTGTCGATGCCCAGTGCTTTCATCGCGGCGACCTCTGAGCCTGCACCGCCGGTGACGATGCCGATCTCACGCACGTTCGCGGAGCCTCCGGCGCAGAGGTGCGCTTTGCCACCGATGGCTTTTTCAAATCGCGCGGCGAGATCCTCACGCGTGATGTTCACGCTGGCGCGCACGCCGATGTTGAAGTTCTTGAACGGGAAGAACGGAGTCCACTCGCATTCCAGAACGAGAGCTTTGCCGAGTAGAACGGAGTTGCCGAGTTCAAGATGTCCGTCCAGCGGCAGATGCGCGCTGTAGATGGCGAGGTTGTTTTCCTGCGCCAGTTTAATCTTCTCAAACAAAGCACCGGTGATCGGTTGCGCGCCGCTCCAAAAAAGTCCGTGATGCACGAGGAGCAGGTCGCAACCACGCGCGACGGCTTGTTTGACGACGGGGAGATGGGCGTCCACGGCGGCTGCGATCTTGGTGACTTCGCCATTCGCATTTTCCAGCTGCAGACCGTTGATCGCGTTTGGATAATCCGGCACTTCAGCAAGGCGCAGAAGTTCATTCACGTAAGCGGTGAGTTCAGTCAGCTTCATAGTCTTTGATTAAAAAGGGTCTGATCACATCGAGGCCATGCGATATCCGGTGCCGCGCGAGCAGTGATCGTAAAGATGACTGCACACGGCGTTGGCGGGCATGCTGCCGGAGCGGGGGATGCCGGGCAGCTCGCCGATGAGCACGGGCCAGTCCTCCGAGTCTTCCGGCACGCGACCGTGTGAGCCTTTCACGAGCGAGGCATCCAGCGGAATGACATCCATGAGATAGCGGAAGCCGAGGGTTTTGCGCAGCAGTTTCCACGCGACCTTGAGCTTGGGATATTTAATCTGCGGATCGAGGAACAGTTCCACGGGGTCGTAGCCGCACTTGCGATGGATGTCCACGCAACGAGCGTAGTCAGGCGCTTTGCGGTCATCGAACCAGTGGTAATAAGTGAACCAACTGCGGAAGTCGGCAACGGCGACCAGATCGCCGCTGCGCGGGTGGTCGAGTCCGGCGAAGAATTTCTCCTGTTTGCCGAGGACGTTTTGCACACCGGGCGTGTTCTCCAGCAGTTCGCGGACTTCGTTAGTAATGGAGGGATCGTTGATGTAGATGTGCGCGAGCTGGTGATCGGCGATGGCGATTGCCTTACAGCCGCCGGGGTCAATGGATTCGCGTCCAAGTTCGTCTTTGATGCTGATCCAGCCCTTCTCGCGGAAGAGGCGGTTGAGATGCACCGGGCGGTCCACATTGGTGATGCCGTATTCGGAGAGGAGAATGACTTTGATGCCGCGTTTTTCGTAGAAGCTGATGAGACTGCCGACGACATCATCAATTTGTTTCAGTGCGGGCGAGATTTTATCGAAATCCAGCCCGTAGCGTTGGAGGTCGTAATCAAGATGCGGCAGATAGACGAGCGACAGGCTGGGCCAGCATTTCTCTTCAATCCATTTCGCGCTCTCGGCAATCCAGGCGGTGCTTTGGATGTCGGCACCAGGTCCCCAGAATCGCTGGAAGGGAAAATCGCCGAGATCTTTTTTGATGCGCTCACGCAAGCCCATCGGCTGGGTGTGGACATCGAAGACCTTGCGTCCATCCGCCGGATAGAGCGGTCGCGGCGTGATGCTGAAATCGGCGGTGGAGTGCATGTTATACCACCAGAATAATTTTGCGCAGGTGAACTCCGGGTCCACTCGGCGGAGGGCCTCCCAGAGCTTCTCGCCGCTGACGAGGTAATTGCTTTGCTTCCAGAAACGGTGCTCGGCATACTCGCGATCATACCAGCCATTCCCCACTATGCCGTGATCGCGCGGCAGTTTGCCGGTAAGATAGGTGCTCTGCGCGGAGCAGGTAACGGCGGGCAATCCGGGATGGATGCGGGCAATGGTGTTGCGCTCGATGAAGGCGCGGATTTGCGGGGTGGCATCCGTGACGAGGCGCGGGGTCAGGCCCACGACGTTGAGGATGGCGGTGCGCTGCATGTATTATATGAGAGATGAGTGATGAGAGATGGGGCGGTGCGCAATCTCAGTGTGAAAGAACTTGTTCGCCAACCCAATCTTCCAACCTCTATTTCCCCATCTTGTTTTCAGGCAACCCAGTGCTGGACAATGGCAACGACGAAGACAGCCTTGGTGACGGCGTGCAGCAACTGATCGGTGTGAAAGCCGGTTACACCTTCGCCTTTGATGAAATCGAGGATGAGATGCACCACGAGTTCTGCAAAGGCGAGGACAAAGCGGCCGGTGATGAGCCAGACACATCCTGCATGAATCAGGCTGTGCGCGAAGAGACAGTGAACCCACAGGCCCTCGGGCAATGGTCGCGCCGGGTCGCGGTAGCGGCGATTTTTGTGAAGAGCGAGGAAGTCGCCCTGCAAGGGGTAGTCGGCCAGTGAGTGACCAATCAGGAGGGCGAAGAAAAGCTTGATGCCCTCGTTGAGCGTGTGCGGATTGGCCAGATCAAGCATGAGCGGAGTTTATTTCATGGGGCTGTGCCAGCACGGGGCAGGCAGGAGCCGACATCAGGCCACGCCCGAATGAAGAATCTGTCCCATCATGGCGACTTTTTCATTGGTCTCGCGCAAGCGTTTGCTGAGTGTGCTGGCGATGCCGATGAGCAGGTGCGCGGCAGGCAGCGGGCTGGCATTCATGAATTCCTCAAGGCTCTGGCGGTCGATGCGCCACACTTGGGAAAACTCCACCGCCGTGACGGTGGCACTGGCGAGGCCGGGATGGAAGATATTGATCTCTCCGATGGTTTCACCGGGGCCGATTTTTCCAAGCAGCACCTGCCGTCCCTGACGCATCGTGGTGGCGTGCAGCGTCCCGGCGATGACGAAATAAAGCGAGTCCTGGGTGTTGCCTTCCTCGATCAGCACCTGGCGGTCATGCACCGGGCGGAATTCTCCGTAGGAACTGAGCAACTGCCGGTCGTCGTTTCCGAGAGGTTCGATGATACCCTTGGCCGGGAGTTCGGGGGTGGAGAAACTTTGCGTGCTCATTTTAGAAGGGAAGAAATGGAATGGTGTATTCTTCAAGAAGTTGTGCCCTCTGGCAAGCGAAGAAAAAGAAAGAAACCTTCACACGAGGCGTAATTATCCGCCCCACTTTCCTGTATGAAAGGCACACGGAAACTTTCCTCTGGATTTTGTCGCCGTCTGTTTCAAAATGCCGTCCACTTTAAACCAACCCACGTATCTCCACATCATGTCTGAAGAAAAGCCCTCCGAATGCTGCAGCAAATTCAATTTCGGCCTCGCCTTTGCCAACCTCCTCCTGCGTCTATGGATCGGGCTGCGACTGGTCGGGGCCGGGATTGACAAATGGCGCTCAGGCAGTTGCTGGGGCTTCAAAGGAGTGGGGCCTGACGGCGCGGAAATCGACATTGCCCGGGGTGTTTCATTCACCGCAGAAAACTATGACAAAAAGCTCCCTGCCATCGCCAAGCTAACTTTTGACAAAGGATTCCTTCCCAAGCCGTTGTGCGATCTCTATGCGCAGCCACTGGGCTATATCTTGCTCGGGGTCGGCTTCTGGGTGTTGGTCGGATTGTTTTCCGAACTCAGCCTGTTCGCCGCTGGACTCGTCTTTCTGTCACTTGGCGTCGGTCTGGCGACCTTGCCTGATGACACCGAAGTCGTGCTCATTGGTATTCACATTCTCATCGTAGCCGCAGCTCTCGCGACTTCGAAGCACAAGGGTTTTTCGCTGGACGGCCTGTTCTTCCGCAGGAAAAAAGCTGACTAATTACAGCAGTCCCCATCGACGACATCTTCAAACTGCTAGACCCCAACATGAATTCCACTCCTCCCCTCCAGCCCGTTACATCGGGGCTTTCCCGCTTCATGGACCGGCGCGGTTTTATGCGCAGCACTGCCTACGCCGGTGGCGGTCTCTTACTGATGACGAGCAAGGGTGCCATCGCCGCACAAACTGCCGCGGGCCGCACCATTAAATGCGCCCTTGTCGGATGCGGCGCCCAAGGCCAGAGGCTTCTGAGTTCATCCAAGGACGTGCCCGGCATCCAGTGGGTCGCCATTTGCGACATCTGGAAATTTTCCCAGGCCAAGGCTCGCGGGGCTGTGCTCACCGAGAACAAGCACCAGATTGACGGCAAGATCGGACTCTACACCGACATCAATGAGATGCTCGATAAAGAGCCTTCCATTGAAGCCGTGTTCATCGCCACGCCCGACTTCCTCCACGCGCCTTATTCCCGGTTGTGCCTGGAAAAGAAAAAAGCTGTTTACAGCGAGAAGATGATGTCCAAC
>JAYVZW010000305.1:0-4699 GCA_043783015.1 Verrucomicrobiota bacterium | reverse complement strand
TGTCCCCTTCTTCGGCGGATTTGACTCGATCGAGCGAGGCGAATGCCTGGTCAAAAAACGGACTGTTCGCGCTTTCCTTGATGAACCGTTGCAGGAGTCTTTCAGATTCACGCAGCCGCCCCTGCGCTTCAAATGCATAGGCCAGTCTCACCACGACCGCATCGTGAAGGCGATGGGTGAGCTTCTGCTCATTTTTTAGCAAATTGCGTAGAATCGGCGCGGCCGATCCCGCATCACCTCTTTCAATGAGGGCACTGGCCCTGATAAACTCCAGTTCAAGATTCTCCCGGTCACTGTGCTCCAACCGACGGAGCACCATCTCCGAACGACCGGCGATGACTTCTGATTCGATCGTCCACAACTGTGCTCTCTGCGATAGTGCGGGATCGTTGCCGCTTTCGCCCTGTTCCCTGAATAGCTTGCGTCCCGCATTCTCTCGCCCTGCGGCTAAAAGAACCTGCCCGAGTGAAAGCTTGGCGAGCACTTCAAACGAAGGATTGGGGCTGTCGATATATGACCGCATGGCTGACTCCGCTTCGCGGTATTTTCCTAAGAGTAGAAATGCCTGGGCCTTCCAGTAAAGCGATTCGGGCACATCAAAAAATGAGAGCACCATCAGCAGTCTGTCCGGCTCACCTGATCGCGCCAGTGCATCAACCAGACGGGCGCTGACTTTGGCCGCCTCCTCCCGGGACAGTGATTTATCCTTGAGCATCCGCTCAAATTTCACCACCGCAGCCTGCGGCAATTTTTCGTCCAGCGCGCGCAGGGCAGCTTGATAATCTGCCCGATCAGCCAATCCCACTGATAAATCTTTGCCATTCACATAGGGCGACAGGAATGACGTCATGATAACCGCCAGCGATGCCCACCTTTTCGCAGGTGATAGGGTTTGAACTTGTGATCGCGTCATTGTTTTTACAGCTTAGCCTTCACCGCAATAACTTCAATCAATCGCTCCATCAACCGCAAGCACCTTCTTAAGAAAGGGAGCCGTGACACTTCGCTTGCTGGCGGCCACCTGATCGGGCGTGCCCGCCGCAACCAACTCCCCGCCACCACTGCCGCCACCGGGACCAAGATCAATGATCCAGTCGGCGCATTTGATGACATCAAGATTGTGCTCGATCACAATGAGCGTGTTCCCCGCATCCCGCAACCGCATGAGAACGGACAACAAGGTCCGTATGTCGGCGAAGTGCAGCCCCGTGGTCGGTTCATCCAGCAGAAACAAAGTGCGGCCGGTCGCGCGTTTCGCCAGTTCCGCCGCCAGCTTCACGCGCTGCGCCTCGCCACCAGAGAGAGCCGCGCCGCTTTGGCCAAGTTTGACATAACCCAGCCCCACATCTTCGAGAGCGCGGAGCATCGGCAGAATTTTCGGCTGATGTTCAAAGAACCGGCATGCCTCGGACACCGTGAGGTCGAGCACCTCGGCGATGTTGCGCCCCTTGTAGGCGATCTCCAGTGTCTGGGAGTTGTAGCGACGTCCTCCGCACTGGTCGCACGTCACCTGCACATCGCTGAGAAAATGCATGTCGATCGTGAGCAGTCCGTCTCCTTCGCACTTCTCGCAACGTCCGCCTTTGACATTGAAACTGAAACGGCCGGGACCATAGCCCCGCACTCTCGCAGCAGGCAGTTGCGCAAAGAGTTCGCGCACCGGCGTGAACAGCCCGGTGTAAGTTGCGGGATTGGAGCGCGGACTGCGTCCAATGGGCGATTGGTCGATCACAACCACCTTGTCGATGGCTTCCAGCCCCAGAATGCACTCGTGTTTGCCCGGCTCATCCTTGGCTCCATAAAAATGTCGCATCAAAGCCCGGCGAAGAATCGTGTCCACCAGAGAGGACTTCCCGCTGCCTGATGCTCCGGTGACGCAGGTGAAACATCCCAGTGGAAAGGAGGCAGTGATGTTCTTGAGATTGTTTTCCGATGCGCCCTGAATGGTAAGCCAGGTGGATTGGAGTTGCGCCTGCGGAATTCGGATCCCGTGATTTTTGGGGGCGGTGCTTTTCAGTAATTCAGCCTGCACTGTGCGTGGCTCCAATCGAGTGCGCGGCACTGGAATCTTCTGACGACCGCTGAGAAAAGCGCCGGTCACGGATTCAGCGTTTTGCATAACTTCCTCCGTCACTCCCTGCGCCACGATCCTGCCGCCTTGCGGCCCAGCACCGGGTCCGAGTTCAACGATCCAGTCAGCTGCCCGCATGGTTTCTTCATCATGCTCAACCACGAGGACTGAATTCCCCAGATCGCGCAGCCGATGCAGCGTGGCTATCAGCCGCTCATTATCTACAGGATGCAATCCGATGCTCGGTTCATCGAGCACATAAAGCACACCGGCCAGGCCCGAACCGATCTGCGCGGCAAGCCGGATGCGCTGGGCCTCACCGCCGGAAAGCGAGCCGCTCTCGCGATCCAACGTCAGGTAACCAAGGCCGACTTCGGCAAGAAATTCCAGCCTCTTCAATATCTCGCGCTGCAAATCCGTGCAGAATGCCTTTTGCAATTCCGATAGGACCAGGTCGCGCATCCAGCCAATCGCATCCCGCACCGAGAGCGTCGTAAATTCTTGAATGCCCAGATTGGACTCTAAACTCCGGCCTACAGACTTCAATTTCACCGCCAACACCTCTGGCTTGAGCCGCTTTCCTTCGCATGACTTGCACGGCAGCGGATTTAAATAACGCGCCAGTTGCGCTTTCAATGATGCGCCCTTGGCCTGCGCGAACATGCGCTCAACCATGGGAACCAAGCCCTCAAATGGTTTCGCAAGGCTGCGCTTGTTTCCGTCAATCTTCCATCCGGTCGGGATCGCGACTTCTCCCGTGCCGTAAAACAATGCCCGGCGGAATTCATCCGTGAGCGTTCTAAACTTCGCGGACAAGTTCTGTGCGAAAAATTTCGCCAGGCTCTCGATCATGCGTTCATGCAGCGCCTTGAGCTTGGGCTGCTTGTTCCACCAGCCTTTCACGGCACCATCCTTGATTGACTTCTCGGTGTCCGGCACCAGCAGCCCCGGATCGCAAGCCATCAGGGTTCCCACGCCTTCGCATGCGGCACAAGCGCCGAGATGGGTGTTGAATGAAAAATGCTTGGGCGTGAAATCATCAAGATGCTGCCCGGTGGCCGGATTGACGTAGCCCGTGGTATAGCTGCGCACCTCGGGAGTTTCTGACGCTCCGATTAAAAAACGGACTTCACGCGGATTCCATTTCAGGGCGGTCTCCAGCGCCTCCATCAGCCTCACGCGCACTCCTTCGCGCAGAATGAGCCGATCCACGACCACCTCAATGGAATGCGGCTCTGCGCGTTGCGTCTTCAGCTTGTCGTCCAGATCGAGGGTTTCGCCATCCACGCGAATGCGGACAAACCCCTGACGCTGGAGTTTCTCAAAGAGCGAACGAATATCGCCGTGTGCCTGCTTGACCACGGGCGCGAGCACAATGACTCGCGTATTTTCCGGCAGCGCCAGAAGCTCCTCCGCAATCTCTGGCGACGTCATTTTTTCCAGCGGCTTGCCGGTCGCAGGATCATGCGGCTGTCCTGCTGCGGCATAAAGCACGCGGAGATAATCATAAATCTCCGTCACCGTGGCAATGGTGGAACGCGGATTGGGCGCAGTGGTTCGTTGCTCAATGGCCACGGCAGGCGAAAGGCCGTCAATGAAATCCACCTCCGGTTTGTCCAGCCGGTCGAGGAACTGACGGGCATAGGCGGAAAGGCTCTGCACATAGCGCCGCTGCCCTTCTGCATAAAGAGTATCAAATGCCAGCGACGACTTGCCAGATCCGCTGACGCCCGTGAGCACAACCAGTTTCCCGCGCGGAATATCGACGTCGATATTTTTTAGATTATGCATCCGCGCTCCGCGCACCCGAATTAAACCGGGCGCGAGTTCTTTGGGCGGGGATGGATTCGGCAGCATGGACGAGATGATAAAGATGGATCATGGGGCCGGATGTTCAAGAAATCAGGACGACGATTGCGGCACCGGCCAGAAACCTTGTGCATTTCCAGTTGTTTATCCAACGATGTCCACGCTAATCTTGTCACCGATTGCTATAATTGAGAAATCCCCTCTCTCGAACATGCCGGACGACTGGAAGCAGCCTACAGCCCCGACCACGACCGAATCATCCTGCGACGAGGAAAACGTGCGCCTGATGATGAAGGTGCGTGACGGCGACACGAAGGCTTTTGAGCGATTGGTGGAACTGAATCAGCGCGCGATCATCGGAACTGTGGCCAGAATGCTCAACAACCTTGATGACGCGCACGACATCGCCCAGCAGGTCTTCATTCGCGTGTGGCGCTCCGCCGCGCGCTACGAGCCTTCCGCAAAATTCACCACCTGGCTCTTCACCATCACGCGCAATCTGGTCTTCAATGAAATGCGCCGCCGCACACGCAAACGCGAGGTCTCCATCGAGGAACAACTGGAAGTGCATCATCTCGATCATGCCGCGCCAGAGCGGGCGAATCCCGACGTCCAGGCACAGCAAGAGGAACTTGAGCGTGCCATCGACGCAGCCATTCAGTCATTGCCGGAGAAACAGCGGCTGGCCGTGGCCCTGAGAAAATACGAGGACATGCCCTATGAGGAAATATGCGTGGTGCTGGGCATGTCGCTATCAGCCGTAAAAAGCCTTCTGTTCCGGGCGCGGAACGACCTCAAAGAAAAACTCGCGGCCTATCT
>JAYVZW010000304.1:0-14139 GCA_043783015.1 Verrucomicrobiota bacterium | reverse complement strand
GTTCATGCGGATAAGCGCGCAGGCGTTTTTCCGGCTCCACGATGCCGACTTTGTAGAGCCATTTGACGATCTCCGCATCCACGGCGCTAACATCGGGGCGATGCAGTCGCAGCGCCTCGGCCATCTGGGTGCGGATGGTCAGGACGGGATTGAGCGAGGTGCTCGGCTCCTGAAAAACGTAGGCGATGTCCTTGCCGCGCATCTTGCGCAATTCGCCCGCGCTCATCTTCAGCACATCTTTGCCATTCACGCTGAATTCCGCGGCGGTGATCTGGGCGTTGGGTTCCGGCAGCAGACGGGCGAAGGAGAGCGCGGTCACGCTCTTGCCGCTGCCGCTCTCGCCGACGATGGCCATGCTTTCACCGGGCGCCAGCGTCATGTCGATGCCCTTGACCACCTGAACCGGTTCTTCGCGATGACGTTGGAACGCGATCTTCAAATCACGAATGTTCAGCAGCAGTGGTTTTTTCTCGGTGGTCTCCATCACTAGGGGAAAGTTGTGGTTGCGGGTCGCGGACTTTCAGTGCGGAAACCCCAGCTTAGCAAACGGAAACTCACGCACCACAGCGCGAACTCGACTGCAGGCGCGAGCGCGGGGAACGGATCGTCCAGAAGGTCGTCGGCATGAACACGCATGAGCGCGCCCCAGGATGAAGCTGATCCAGTCGCGCTGAAAAAATCCATTACCGAAAGCATGAGCATGACATTGGCGATGTTCCGCACCGCGCCCCCCAGCAGTCCTGGCAATGCGCTTGGAAGCAGATGACGCCACCACAAGGCGAAACCCCTTACGCCCAGAACATGGGCGGCATCAGCCAGCTTGCTTTGCTCTTCGTCGCGAAAGGCATCGCGATACGCTGCGATGCCCGGAAGCGCGGCAGCGATGGTGATGAAGATCCAGTTGCGTGCCGCGCCGTGATCAAACAACAAGAGTGCCAACAGCAGGGGAATCACGTTCATCGTCGCCGCCACGCCCCGGTTAAGAATCCATTTCCAATTGCGCATCAGGCACATCGCCGGCCCGCAGAGTAGCACCAGCAGCAAGGCGCCTAGCGATACCATTGCGGCTCGTTTGATCTCGAAGGCCCAAGTCGCATGTGCTTCTGCAAATATCGGCCACAAGTCATACGACCTTGTCCAATAGGGCATCGCGATGAGAGCCAGCGCGATGACCACTCCCGACAACACCGCAGCCCTGCTTGAACCGTGAGAGCTTTCTGGCGTCACTTCTGCCAGAAACGGCAGATCTTTTTTATCCAGCATTCCCAGCCAGCCGAGGCAACCCGCCAGCATCCAGCCACCCATCCAAAGCGCGCTTGCCATCGCGGCCGAGTTCGCGCCCGGTTCCTTGAGGTTCGATGCAACAAACTGGCCCCAGCCATTGAAGCCAAGCAATTCCTCCACCGGCACCGCCATGGCCAGAAGCATTGCCGCACAGGGACGCGCCATTCGCGCCAGATGCACCCGCAACTGGGGAACGAGGTGTCGGAACACGATCTGACTGTGGTCCAGGCCGCGCGCCTTGAGTTCGACCAGCTTGGGATTTTCCAACAAGGCACTGAGCCGGTGCGTGAGCGAAAACATTGCTGTGCCAAAAACCGGGATCGCCAGCACCAGCGCCGGAACCAGCCATGACCAGAGCACTCGCGCCAGATGCATCATTCCCGAATCACCCCCCGCTGGCGCAAGCAAAGGGAACAAAGTCTCAACTGAAAGATGGCGCACACGAATGAGAAAATAGATCGCGCCCAGCGCCCAGGCCATCGGCGGCACACCCGCGAGCGCGCTCCCCAGCCAGCCACTGAAACGGCTCACGCGACCACCAAGACGCGCGACCAGCATCGCTCCGGCCAGCGCATAACTCAGGCCGATGGCCAGCGCCAACGAGATAAGTCCGAAGCTCATCAACGCGCGCTTGAGCAGGACATGCACGGCGCTTTCCCCATCCGGCCCCAGCGGATTCAAGCCCACTAAAAAACGCAGCATTTCATCCCACGAAGCGCCGCCGCGCAGCAACAGCATGACTGCCAGCGCGACGCAGAAGAACCACGCACGCAAGGGCAGGCTGGGCGGGGGCGGGCGGAACCGGTCCATGGGTCAGGGTTTATTCACCTCCGGTTGCGTCATTGCGCGCAAAGTGAATTCGCTTTCGCGTGCTTCATTCATCCGCGTCGGCAACGCCTCTTTGCGCAGGGCCATGGGATCGTTGACGGAAAACAGCGACAGAAACGGATGCAAAGCGACGATCCGGTTTTCCAAATCATGCGCCAGCAAGGGCACTCGTTCAGGATCGAACTCCGCGCGCAATTCCTCAAGCAGGCCATCGAGCGTCGGATCCGCGATCCCGGTAAAGTTCAATCCACCCCCCGCCTGCGACGAGTGCCAGTAGGGAAGCTGATCCCATGTCGTCTCGAAATCCAGACCCAGCATCGCAACATCAAACTGATGTTGCAGCAGCCGCCCGTTCACGAACACATCCGGTGGCACGCTGGTGATTGTCAGCTCGATGCCGAGATGCCTCCATGACTCCTGAAGCCGTTGCGTGATTTTCATGCGTTCACTGTTCCCGGCAACGGTGATCAATTCGATGCGGAATGGATTGCCGTCCTTCATCAATGGCTCAGTCCCTTTCCGGCTCCAGCCGGTTTCCTCCAGCGTGTGCCGTGCCTTCTCCAGATCGAATTCCAATGGGGCAATGTTTTGTGAGAACCACAGTCCCTGTTGGAAAATGCCGTCTTGAATCACAACCTCATTTTGCAGCAAATCTTGCTGCAAGGCGGACCGGTTCACGGCCATGCCCAGCGCCGCGCGCACACGCGGGTCATTGAGCGGCGCTTTGCGGCAGTTCCAGAGCAGGGCCAGCCGGCTGCGCGCCGGGCCGGAACGCAAGGTCACGCTGCGATCATTCGCCAGTAGGGTCGCCGCTTTTCCACTGGGCCAGAAACCGTCAACCGCATGCATGGCGAAACCCGTGCTGATGGTCGCGGCAGACCTGTTGAGTATGAACTCCATGTTCCGCCCGCCCCCGATGATGATCGCTCCCGCGCCCGCACGTTCCATGTGGGCCGGCCCTGCACCCGGTGGCGGCTGCTCAAAGAATATTCGCGGATTCGCGGGATTCCAAGCGTTCCGATGCCGTTCGATCCACTTCGCGGGCAAGATGGGCAGACCGCAGAATGCCGTGATCGCGGGGCCATAGATTTCATTGAAAGTCGCGCGCACTCTGCGCGGATCACTGCTGTCCAACGCCGTGAGCAGGCGCAGCGCCTCGCGCCCTGGCACCGCCCAAGGCTGGCTGAGAACCAGCGCCACGGTGGCCCGCACATCATCGGAGGTCACAGGACTGCCGTCGTGAAACTTCACGCCATCGCGTAAAATTATTTCCAGCCGGGGTCGATGCAGCATGGGCGCCATTCTCAGGCTGCGCACATGCGGCTGGAGCGCGCGGCGGTTTTTATAAAAGAGATTCAGTTCTTCAAAAAACTTCATGGTCTCGCCGCTGACCGCGAGTTCATAGGCATTCGGCCCGTCGAACCAGACGCTCTTGATCTGCTCGCGTTCCACGGAGTTTTTCAGAAAAAATTCATGATAGCCCTGCGCCTGCTCTTTCAACTCCACCCGAATGAACTCCACTGGCAGCGGCCCCTGGTCGGCGATCAGCGGCATCAAGGTGGTCACCGGCGGGGTGCCGGGCTTGGAGAAATGAAGACGCAATTCATGGCCTGCGGCTTCCACTCCTGTGAGATGCCACTTGCGCAAAACATCGGCGTCGAGCGCATTCAAGCGCTTCGCCACCGTTTTGGCATATTCCTCTCCGGCAAACCAGATGCTGCTCGTCTGGCTCCAGTTCCAGCTTTCCGCGAGGGCGGGTTCCATGCGCCCCGTGGCGCCGATTTTCAAAAGAGGCTCATGCACGAGGTCTGTTATCTGCCGGTCCACTTCGCTGGCAGGCAGAAAGGGATTTAATGTGACCGCGACGCTTTCATCAGAGGCGATGACCAGTCGGCTGCGGGCCGCATGGCTTTCAGCAGTTTTTCGCGCCGACCACGCCGACAGCAACGCCACCGTCGCCGGAATGCCAAAGATGATCCATCGTGACCAGAGCATGGTTTATTGGAAACTAGAGGCTGGCGGCGGGAACACAAGCGCGCGGCGTCGCGTTGATCCGGCTTTCTAATTTTTGGTGCACACCAAAATCTTCAGGGCTTCACGCGGGGCGTTGAGCCTCCATTGCAACTCGCGCAGCCGCCCGTCTTCTTGCGCTTGCTGCGCACCACGAATAATATCGCGGTGATGATGACCACCGCAACGGCGGCCCAAGTTTGCCAGTCAGGATTCATAATTAGTCAGAAGCCGAGGAGCTTGCCTCCTTGATAGACTACGAAACTCGCGATCCAAGCGGCGCCAGTCATGTAGGCAATTTGAAACAGCGGCCACTTCCAGCCGTTGGTCTCGCGTTTCACCACGGCGACGGTGCTGAGGCATTGCATGGCGAAAACGTAGAAGACCATGAGGGAGAGGCACACGAGAGGCGTGAAGATCGGGCGGCCATCGGGCCATTTGTCGGCGGCAAGTTTTTCTCTGAGCGGCTCGATGTTTTCATCACCATCATCCACTGAATAAATGATGCTCATGGTGCTGACGAAAAATTCACGCGCGGCAAAGCTGGAGATCAAGCCGATGCCAATCTTCCAATCGTATCCCAGCGGCTTGATGACCGGCTCAATAAAATGTCCGGCGCGACCCGCGATGGAATGGGAGAGCTGCGCGGAGCGATATTCGATTTTCGCAGCCGCGTCCGCAGGCTCGGGCGCACTAAGTTTGGGATAAGTCTTTGCCGCCCAAAGCAGGATGGACAGTCCAAGAATCACCGTGCCTGCGCGGACGAGAAACAGCTTCGCCCGTTCCATCATGTAATGCGCGACATGGCGCAGCGCAGGCCGTTTGTAAGTCGGCATCTCCAACACCATGAGGCTGCTTTTGCCCTTGGCCATGGTGCGGTTGAAGAGCCAAGCAAACGCGAAGGCCCCGCTGGTTCCCAGCGCATACATGCCGAGCATCAGTAGGGCTTTGTTCAAGGTGGAGACGGCGCCTGCGGGGAACATGGCGGCGATCATCAAGGTGTAAACCGGCAGGCGCGCGGAGCAGCTCGCCAGTGGAGCGATGAGGATGGTGATGAGCCGGTCCTTCGCGCTGGCGATGGTGCGCGCGGCCATGATGCCCGGCACGGCGCAGGCGTAGCTGCTGAAAAAGGGAACAAAGGAACGTCCGTTCAAACCGACTCGGCTCATGAAACGATCCATGATGAACGCGATCCGCGCCATGTAACCGGTGTCCTCCATGAGACCTATAAAGAAAAACAGCAGCAGGATTTGCGGCAGGAATTTAATCACGCCACCGACGCCGACAATCGCGCCGTTGGCGATGAGATCGCGCAGATCACCGGCAGGCATTTTGGACTCGACCCAGTTGCTCGCCAGCGCGGTGAGCTTGTCGATCCATTCCATCGGCCCTTCGGCCACGCTGAAGATCATGTAAAACACCGCCAGCATGATTGCGGCCATGCAAACGCCACCCCAGATTGGATGGAGAAAAACCGAATCGAGCTTGTCGGTGGTCGTGGTCTCATCGCGCTCAGGACGCCGCAGCACATCACGCAGGAGATTCTCCACGGCTTCGTAGCGCGCTGCAGCCAGACGGTCTTCCCAGCTCGGCAGCTTTTCCTCAAGTTTATCATGCGCATCAGCGAGACGTTTCACCTGCGTGTTCGCGATGCCGTAGTGCTCCGGGTCGTGATCGGATATCAAATAGAGCGGCTCCAGCAAAGAGACATTCTCCGCCACGGTGTTGCTGCGCACGAGATCCGCGCGCGTTTGTTGCAGCGCCTCGAAGATGTCAGCCGGAATCGGCAGCACTGTGCTTTTTGGTTTGTCGAGTGCGCGGCTCATCGCCGCTTTCAGTTCGATGATTCCTTTGCCCGCAGTCGCCTGCATCGGCACCACGGGGACGCCGAGCCGCTGAGAAAGTTTTTCCACATCAATGCGCCACTGCTTGGCGTCGGCCACGTCCATCATGTTCAGCACCAGCAACGAGGGAAGGCCCAGCTCAAACACCTGTGTCGCCAGATAGAGATTGCGTTCGAGGTTCGAGGCGTCTGCAATGTAAATCACCGCGTCGGGCTTCGGGGTGTCCTTGCGACGACCAAGCAATACATCGCGCACCACGGCCTCGTCCGGCGATCGGGCATTGAGGCTGTAAGTGCCGGGGAGATCAATCAGACGGATGCGTTTGCCGTGCTGGCTGAAGCAACTGCCTTCGCGTTTCTCCACGGTGACACCGGGATAGTTCGCGACTTTTTGTTTCAGGCCCGTGAGCGAGTTGAAGATCGTGGACTTCCCGCAATTCGGATTTCCCACGATGGCGAGGATCGGTTCGCGCGCCGGTTTGTCGGACCGCAGTTCAGACGCAGGGACGACAGGGGACATGATTCATTCTGCCGAAATGTGTATTTGCCGCGCCTCACTGCGGCGCATCGCCAAGCGCGAGCCACGGACGGAAACCTCAATGGGGTCGCCCATCGGGGCGCGTCGCACCACTCGGATGCGCGTGCCGGGCACCAACCCCAGTTCGCGGAGCCGCGTGATGTGCTCATCATGACCCGCAAGAATATCGCGAATCACCCCGCCAGCACCTGCGGCGAGATCGGAAAGGAGTTTATCAGCGGTCATGGTGAGGCTTTAACCAGATACGTGTGATGTGCCCGACATCTTATTGAGATTGTGTCGCAATTGCAACGCAAAGTTTGTGCTGTATTGGGCAGTTTCTGCTTCAATCCCGAATATTTGAAGGAGCGATTGAGAAGCTGCGCTTGAGTTGTCGCCATGAGGATTGGTGGGCATGGCAGATTTCCCTCACTGCGAGTTTTTAGCCAAATCTCCGGGAATTGGCTCACAGAGCGCCTGCTCTGGATTCCACTCACGGACCTTTTCCCGGAATTCATCAGGATACCAACGGCGCGTATCCGCTTCCTGGGCAAATTTGGTCTTTGAAAAACGCGAGATCAATTCCTCGAACATCGGATCCACTCCACCCTCGTTCGGCGTCAACCAGCAACCGCCTTCTGCCAGCATCATCGCTGCTTCCTCGGAGTTCGACGGCAGCATGTGCGATGCCTCTCTCGCCATCTTTGCCGCGACTTCCCGATAGTGAAAACGCGGACGACCCCAGAGCATGTTCTGCTTCAACCGCGTGATTTCCAATGCAGACGGGCGGAGAGGAATGGGTTCGGTTGGAACCGCTTCGTTCCATATCTTCTTCCCGGATTCCCCCCAATTCCACGAGCCTTCTTTGCCTTTGAAATTATAGCAGCGGATCAACTGCATATCATCGGCTTCAAAGCTTCCATCCCAAATCGCGGCATCAGGATCGCCCTCCGATCCGAATAATTCCATCCCATACCAGCGATGATAGCGCGCTGCCTCCATCAGGCACCGCGCACGCAACTCCTGACTGACAGCGCGACTCTGCACCCGGCGGTAGAGTGAAACATAGCGTTCAAAAAATGGAATCAGCTCGGGCGGATAGAATTCTCGTGCGGGAGTGAAATAGGCTTCTCGCGCGAGCCTGCGGGCCACCACGTATAGGAAGCTGTTCATAGGCTCATTAATTACTAACGTGCTGAACCCACCTGCCCACCAATTAATCCGCCCCTCTTGATTCTCGACCGGCTTCTCGGGAACTGTTTTTAATTGGTATTTCTTCACGAAATCCAATACCTCATCGGCCGTCATCACGTGTTCAACGATGTAGGCGGCATCATGCGGGCACTTCGCATCCAGAAATAACTTGAGCGCCCCGGCGAAGTCAGAACGGGAAAGCCGCACGGTTCCGCATTCGGCCAGAAAGCGCGAGTTTTGCACGCCATGCAACCACCCGGACTCGGGCGGTTCCACGCTGTCACTATGATCCCACTCACTCTCCGTCACCGAGGTGATGGTTGAGCTTTCCTCTTTAGGAAACAGGCGCAGCGCCTCTGAATATTTTGCAGCGGCCAGCTCGGGCTTGCCCCGCTGAAGCTCCAGCTTGCCCTGAACCCAGAGCGTCTCCCAAGTCTTCGCCCCGATCGCAAGAAATTTCCGCGCCATTTCATAATTGCCCGCGCGATAGAGCGCGATTCCAGCGGCACTCATTACCGCATCATCTTCCACCTTTGCCAAGGCAAGTTCTGCGCACCAGTCTGTAAGCCGCTTTTTATATACTTCTTTGGACCGATCCGATGAACCTCCAATCCCCGCATCCTGCGTGAGCACCGCAGTAATGATTTCGCGGGCGGCGGCATCCTGCGCGGCGTCGGCGCGTATAGCAGCATCGGGACTTCCGGCGATAGATCTGGCTTCATCCAGAAGGGCCGCAAAATAGACGCTACGTGGATTGGCCTTTGCGTTGTGAAAATGTAGCGCAAGGCTGGCGGGCGATGGCGTGCTCGCTTTCAGTTCCAGCAACGCCAGTGCCGCAGGCTGCATTCGCAGGGAATCCGCGCATTTTTCTTTTTCGATCAAGCGACAAACCTCTTCCAGCCAGTGCCGGGCGTCCTCGTCGCTGGGCGCAGTTTTGTAGAGCATCCATGCCGCCCAAGTTGACCGGTTTAGGCGCTGCTCTTGGGGCAGGCGGAGTAATTCCATCCAGACTTCGCGCGCGCCCTTGGCTCCATCGTCATGAAATCGGGCGACGCCCTCCACATAAAGTTTGAACTCGGCGGGGATATTTTCCGGCCAGCCATTATTTTTTATCCAAGGCAAATCAGCCGTCGCGAGTGGCGTCAGCTTGTTGTCTTTGGGAAGGCTGAGCATTTCAGCGTCCTCCCATCGGGAAAGCTGGGAGAGCCTTATCTGCTGATAATTTGAAACCAACTCCTTCAGAGTTTGGTCAGACAAATTCTTCTCCTTCATCACACGCTCGAATTCCGCCACATCCACTTCCAAGGTGCTGGGCAAGGGCTTCTCCCATTGATTCGTTGCTTTCACCACCGGCTCAAGCGCCTTCGGTGCTGGGGGCGCGTGACGGACATCTTCCAACCCAAATCTCTTCCATGCTTCCGGCCCCTCAAGTAGTGATCTTGCCAGACTGAGAAATGCAGAGGTTAGATTAGGCCCACACGCAATGACCACCGATGACAGAACGGCAAGGCCGGAAATGAATAGCAGATTCTTTTTCTTCATGGCTCAAAATTCACCGTGAACGGCGCACCCGATTTCCCGCGTCGCAACCAGCCTGCGGGCAGTGTCTGCCCAGCTTTCAGATACGATGCTTTTACGGTCGAGAATCGAAATGTGCCGCTCGCGATTTCTTCCGCATGATAACCGTTCACGCCATCCGCTGCAAGGACGCCTGCGGTTTCGATGCGTAAATTTTGTGGAGCCGGGTCATCGCCATCGCCCACGTTATTCAAGAGCACATCCTCCCAGCCTTCGGCGTTGGTTTTGAGAGCCACCTCGAATCTCGCGACCGGCTTCCTCCCGCGCACGACAGCTTCAAACTGCAACCAGCTCCAGTTGCGCCGGTCTGCGGCCACCGGGAGCCGATACCATGCGATCCCCGTAAGCCACGCCGGGCGCGTGCTTTTCCAGTCTGCAACCAGTGCCAGACATTCATCCGGCGAAGATCGGGCTTCGATCAGTTGCTTGCCACTCGGTGGATCACCCTGCTCTTCGGATAACACATCAAGCCAGCGTCCGCCGGCATCGGTGATGATGGCTGATCCATATGTTGGAAGCGCTACGCGAAACGGCACCCCAAAGCGCGACGCCTGCGCAACCGCTTCCCGCGCCTCCGTTGGAATCATCAGGGTGGCTTTACCCTGCTGGAGCGCATCGGGCCGCAGCCAGTGAACTTGCAACACGAATCCGTCTGCGGCGTAGGCCAGCCGCTTGAAATCAGCACTGTGCAGCCAGCTTGGAAGCGCGGTGAATGTCCAGCGCACACCGCTATCCCGCGAGCGCAGGGATTGAATGAATTTCGCATATTCTCCAAGCAATCGCGCAGGGCAGTCGCAGTCGATTTGTGCCTCGGAAATTGTGATGCCCAGCGAGCGAGCTTTGGCCAGTGAATCAAAAATCGTGCGCCCGATTTCGGCGCGAACTTCGTTCGTCCATCCCTGCGCGATCACCGGCGCGCCAATGCGCCAGGCGAGACCGACCGGCTTCTTCAGTGAAGCCAACACCGACCAGTCCACCGCCGCGTTGGCGAACTCGATTTTTCCATTGCGACGGGACATCTCGGCGACTTCAACACAAAGCCCGTCCAGCAGTTCTTGAGAACGCGTCACCGACTCGCGCAAGCCATTGTTCCATCGCCGCTGCCACACGTAGGCCTCTTGAGTCAGCGGGGCAACTGGTGTCCAAGTCTTGCCGACAAAAAAGAAATGCCACGCCCAAGCTCCACACGCGACCAGCAACGCTGTTCCGATAGCGAAGCTCAGTGGGCGGCGGGGAATCATGATGAGAAGATTACAAGATCACGATTAGCGCACATGCCATTTTCGCTGAACTTCAGGGCGGCGGAACTTGCAAGCCCCCTCGCGCTTGCCATCAGGCGTATCCAAGTGCATACTCTGCCCCCTTTTT
The DNA here is from genome assembly GCA_043783015.1 of Verrucomicrobiota bacterium. Lineage (GTDB taxonomy): Bacteria > Verrucomicrobiota > Verrucomicrobiia > Verrucomicrobiales > Verrucomicrobiaceae > VFKE01. The sequence goes on along the minus strand of JAYVZW010000304.1, from coordinate 3,517 downwards.
TCAATTTATCTATTACCCATGAGCCAAACGACCACAGAAAATGCAGCACCCATGCCGGAAGAGGCTGGTGAGATTGAGCAGAATGTGCCGGCGACCGATCCGCTCGCTGCTGCCCAGGCCGAGGCGGAAAAATGGAAGGACATCGCCCTTCGATCCGCCGCAGAGCTGGACAATTTTCGCAAACGCACTACGCGCGACATCCAGGATGCGCGGAGCTATGCGAATGCTGATTTGCTGCGCTCGCTGATTCCGATCATGGACAACTTCGAAATGGGTCTGGAAGCTGCACGCGCCGAGAGCGAGCAGAGCATGATCTATCAGGGCCTGAGCATGGTGCGGCGGCAACTGACGGATTTCCTGCGCGAGCAGAATGTGGAGGAAATCAATGCGCAGGGCCAAAAATTCGATCCGAATCTTCACGAGGCCATGAGCCAGGAGCCGAGCGCCGAACATGCGGAGGGCATCGTCTTGAAGGTGATGCGACGCGGTTTCAAACTTAAAGACCGCCTTCTGCGCGCGGCGTTGGTGATCATCTCCAGCGGGCCTGCAACTCCCGGCGCGTAACACCATGGCCGCCAAACGAGATTACTACGAGGTCCTCGGTGTCGCCAAAGGTGCATCGCAGGACGAGATCAAAAAAGCCTACCGCAAGCTTGCGGTGCAGTTCCACCCGGACAAAAATCCAGGCGATCACACGGCCGAGGAAAAGTTCAAGGAACTGAGCGAAGCCTACGACATCATCAGCGACGAGCAGAAGCGCGCGGCTTATGATCGCTACGGTCATGCGGCGTTTAGCGGTGGGATGCCCGGCGGCGGCGGATTCCACGATCCGATGGATATTTTCCGCGAGGTCTTCGGTGGCGGCGGTGGCGATGTTTTTGAATCCTTCTTCGGCGGCGGCGGAAGACGACGCAGCAAAGACGGCCCGCAGCGCGGATCCGATTTGCGTTACGGACTGGAGATCACCTTGGAAGAAGCCGCCCGCGGCACCGAGAAGGAACTGGAATTCGAGAAGCTGGCCGGTTGCTCCAAATGCAAAGGCTCCGGCTCTGCCAGCGGCGGCGGCACCAAGCAGTGCCGGACTTGTGGCGGCGCGGGCCAGGTCATCAATGCGCGCGGCTTTTTCCAGATCCAGCAGACCTGCCCGGACTGCCTGGGCACAGGGCAGACCATTGCCGATCCCTGCAAGCAATGCCAGGGCGTGGGCCGGATGAAGGACCGTTCGCGCGTGCGCTTGAAAATTCCCGCCGGCATCGAGGAAGGTTCGCGATTGCGCTCCACCGGGAATGGTGATGCGGGCGTGCGTGGCGGGCCGGGCGGCGATCTTTACGTCGTGATCCAGATCAAGGCGCATGATGTCTTCGAGCGCGACGGTCAGGATTTGCACTGCACGGTGCCCTTGAGTTATCCGATAGCGGCGCTCGGCGGGGAACTGCCGGTGCCGACGCTCGACGGCAAGGCGAACGTCAAGGTTCCGGCGGGCACGCAGAACGGCGCGACCTTCCGTTTGCGCACGCAGGGCATGAAGCATCTGGAAAGCGACCGCAAGGGCGATCTCTACGTTCATGTGCAAATCGCCGTGCCGACGAAGCTCAATACTGAGCAGAGAGAGAAGCTCGCGGAATTCGCCAAATCCCTTGGTGAACACAATTCCCCGCTGCACGAATCCTTTTTGGAGAAGGCGAAACGCTTCTTCACGTGATGCCGCTCGCGTTGCCTTTCGCATATTTTGTGCTTTAGTTGGCGACTTTCCCCATGGAGATACTCCAACTGCCCGGTCGCACCTTCTTGAGATTGCTTTCCTATCTGGGACAGTTGGCCAACTTGATCATGGAGCTGGGAGTGGCGGTGCGCACGGGCGTGCTGCGGCTGAAACTTGTGGCCCAGCAAATCGTGGCCATCGGCTATGGCTCGCAAGCCGTGGTCATTGTCACCGGCGCATTCACCGGTGCGGTGTTTACGGCGCAAACGTATTTCAAGTTCAAGGATTTCGGCGTGGAGTCCGGCGTGGGGGCCATGGTCTCCATCGCGATGTGCCGGGAGCTGGGCCCCGTGCTGGCCGGTCTCATGGTTGCAGGCCGCGTGGGAGCGTCCATGGCGGCGGACATCGGAACGATGAAAGTCACGGAGCAAATTGATGCTCTGAGGGCGATGTCCGTTCACCCCGTGGATTATCTCGTGCTCCCGCGTTTCCTGGCCATGCTGCTTTCCATGCCGCTGCTCATCGCGGAGAGCATCACCTTTGGCCTGCTGGCGTCACATTGCACCGCCATCTATGGTTTTGGCATCCCGCAACGATGGTTCTGGGATCACGTCTTCGCGCACACCAATGAAACGGACCTCTACTGCGGCATGTTCAAGGGATTTATCTTTGGCATCCTCATCACCATCATCTCCTGCCATCAGGGTCTGACGGCGGAAAACGGTGCGGTAGGTGTGGGCATCGGCACCACGCGCGCGGTGGTTTATTCCTCCCTGGCCCTGCTAATTTGCAATTTTTTCCTCAGCATCTTTCTGAATTATCTGTTCCCGATGGGAACGGGTTGAAGCTCGAATTTCCCTGACAAAGCAGCAGCAACAACAACAACCAAACAGCCCTATGAACCCTGAAGAAAAAAACGACAGTCGAACATTGAAAACCATAGCCATCCTGAGCGCCTGCGCAGCATTTATGCTGATTGGCGGATCACTGTTTATCAAATACAAAGCCTGGACAGGCAAGGACCGGATCGCGACCATCCATGCCGGTGAGGAGTCCGCCCGCAAGGCCATTGAAATGGAAACCGATGCGGCAAAACTACGGAGTCACGCCCTCCGTTACCAGAAAGTTTACGCCGAAAGCAGTGACCAGGTGCTCACCACCGTCAACGAGATCAGCAACATCTCCCTGGCCATCAGCATGTTTCCTCTTCTCATTCTGATCCGCATCATCAACAGCCTCAAGGGTTCGGGCGTCGCTCCCCGCACTGAATAACTGGCACCACGTTTCCATGTCCACCCCCACCAAGAGCACTTTCATTGAAGTGCGCGGCCTGCATAAATCAATCGGGCCGCAGCACATCCTGCGTGGGGTGGACATTGACGTCCATCAGGGCGAGACGCTCGTCATCATCGGACCCAGCGGTGAGGGCAAGACGGTGCTCATGAAGCATCTCATCGGTCTGATGCACCCCGATGAGGGCAGCATCAAGATCGATGGCGAGAGCGTGATCGGCCTGCGTGAACGGCAGTTCTCCGCCGTCCGGAAAAAGTTCGGCTTTCTGTTCCAGAACGCAGCTCTGTTTGATGCCTTGACCGTGGAGGAGAACGTGGCGTTTCCGTTGCGGGAAGCGGGCGTTCGTGATCGCGACGAGATCGCCCAGCGTGTTCATGAAGCGCTGGAAGTGGTGGACTTGGAGGAACACAAAACCAAGCTGCCGGTCAATCTCTCCGGCGGGATGAGAAAGCGCGCTGGCATCGCCCGTTCCGTGGTCGCCAAGCCACGTTGCATTCTTTATGACGAACCGACCGCCAGCCT
>JAYVZW010000303.1:0-4723 GCA_043783015.1 Verrucomicrobiota bacterium | reverse complement strand
GCGGGGAATGGACATCCAAAGTCTGCATCATGCAAAAATTTCCTTCACAACGTTTCCGCTTACATCAGTTAGACGGAAGTCGCGACCGGCGTAGCGATAAGTGAGTTTTTCATGATCAAGGCCCATCAGCGCCAGCACGGTGGCGTGCCAGTCGTGAATGTGGACTTTGTTCTCGACGGCCTCATAGCCGTAGTCGTCGGTGCTTCCGTAGCTCATACCGCCTTTCACGCCCCCGCCGGCCATCCAGATGGTGAAGCCTTTGTTATTGTGGTCGCGTCCGTTGCCGGTTTGCGCGTGTGGTGTTCGACCAAACTCGCCGCCCCAGACGACGAGCGTGTCTTTCAGAAGTCCGCGCTGACGCAGATCGGTGAGAAGGCCCGCGATAGGCTTGTCAATCGCTCCACAATTCTTCGGCAAGTCAGTGGAAAGATTGCGATGCTGATCCCAGTTGCCGTGTGAGACTTCGATAAAACGCACGCCGGATTCGGCGAAGCGACGGGCCAAGAGGCACTGTTTCCCAAAGGAGTCCGTCGCATCTTCGCCAATGCCGTAAAGTTTTTTCGTTGCCTCGGATTCCTTCTCCATGTCCATGACTTGAGGCACGACATTTTGCATGCGGAAGGCGAGTTCGTTACTCTGGATGACTCCTTCAATCTGCGGGTCGTAGCCTTCTTGCGCGAGCTTGGTTTTGTTGAGCGTCTGGATGAAGTCGAGCTGCAGGCGCTCGGTCTCCGCCGGGTAACGCGGGTTGGTGATATTGCTCATCGTGGCCTGTCCGCCGCCTCCGCGCCGTTGCTGGAACTGGGCCAGCGGATTGTTCGCGCCCAGCTTCGTGCCTTGATAAATGGCGGGAAGAAATGCGCTGCCATAATTCTTTGCGCCGCCGCCTTGCAAGGGCGGATTGATGGTGATGAAGCCCGGAAGATTTTCATTCACCGTGCCCAGACCATAGAGCGTCCATGCGCCGAGTGACGGACGGATGAATTGCGAGCTTCCGGTGTGCATCGCGCTCACGGCCTGCGGATGATTCGGGAGATCGGTGTTCATCGATCGGATGAGGCAGAGGTCATCCGCATTTTTGGCCACGTTTGGGAACAACGAAGAGAGCCAAAGGCCGCTGCGTCCGTGTTGCGAATATTTCCATTGTGAACCGAGCAGCGTGGCTGGGCCCCCGCGTCCGCGACCTGATTCCTTGCCGCTATCAGCCTGCAGTTTTGGTTTGTAATCAAAGGTGTCCACATGCGACGGCGCGCCGGGCATGAATAGGAAGATCACGCGCTTGGCGCGTTGCGCGAAGTGGGGCGGTTTGGCCGCGAGGGGCGACCCATTGTTTTGCGACGCCTGTTCCGTTGCCCAAGTATTCAGCGCAGAAAAGGCAAGATAGCCGAAGCCACTGGATGTGGTTTGGAGAAAGCGACGACGGGAGAAGGGGAATTGCGGATTCATGACATGGGGCGTTTGGATTTTTTAAGTTGTGAGCGTGATCGATTGATGGATGCCACGGTCATGGCTGTGATCTCATCTGATTCCTTCATGAGTTCCTGAAGTCTTTTGATCGGCATTATCCCGGACTCGACGATGACTTCCATCCAGAACAGGGATTCATCCGATTCTTCTTCAACTGTGCCAAGCTTGCTGATGAAGTCGGCAACGCTCTTGGCACGGCAAGCGGAACGATAGTTCGCTGCCACCCATGTAGCCGAACGCAGAAGCTGCCGTGCGAGCACGTCTCCCTCGCGTGTGCGGGGAAGACTTTGCACAAGTTTGATGACCCGCAGAGCGAATATTTTCGTGCGCTGTTTGAATTCTTCGGGTGTCATGGGAGATAATTTGAATCCGCAATCCGCAATCCAAAATCTGCAATCAATTGAGATATCGAAATTCCGCGCTGGCCATCAGCGCCTGGCAGAATGAACTCCAAACATACACACCAATATCGGTGCTGTTTTTTCGGGCCTTGGCTTTTGCGGCGAAATTGGCGTAGCTGCTGAAGAAGGCGCGCGATATTTGCTGTTCTTGCGGGGTTGCCGGACGACCGAAGGCGAGAAGATAGGCATTCATGATCCGCGTGTTTTCATCTTTGGCGGAATCATAGACGCGGTTCGCGAAGGCATCGCTTAAGGATTGCACCTGCGCGTTGTTGAGAAGATAGAGGCTTTGTGAGGGGACATTCGTATTCTCGCGATCGCCGGTGACGAGTCCGGGATTGGCGAAGTCGAAGAGCGAGAGCACCTCGGGCACTTGATCGCGCACGATGGGCAGATAGACCGAGCGGTTAAAGTTGGGCTGCTGGCTTAGCTGGGAGAGCTTGAGCAGACCTTCCCGTCCTTCACCAGCGCGACACACGGGCGAGCCCGCTGCGGGATGGAGATCAAGTTTGCCGCTGATGGCCAGCATCGCATCGCGCATGGACTCGGCGTCAAGGCCGCGGGTGCTCATGCGCCAGTGCAGGGTGTTATCTGGATCACTGGCAAAGTTCTGCGGCGAATGTTGCGTGGCGAGCTGGTAGGTGCGGCTCAGCACGATCTCCCGCACCATTTTTTTGATGCTCCATCCGTGCTCCATGAAACGCAGGGCGAGATAGTCGAGCAGTTCCGGATTCAGTGGCTTCTCACCCATCGCGCCGAAGTTGTCCACGGTGCTGACGATGCCGCGACCGAAAAGCCAGCGCCACATGCGGTTGACCATCACCCGCGCGGTTTGCGGATTTTCCTTGCTGGAAACCCATTGAGCGAGTTCCAATCGCCCGCTTCCTTGTGCGATGGTGGCCGCCTGGTCTTTGAAAAATACCTGAACTAATCCACGCGGCACGGTCTCGCCTGGTTGGGCCGCTTCACCGCGCCCATAGATCGCGCTGTTTACGGGAGTTTTGCGGTCATAGACTCCCATCGCCAGAATGCGGGGGTTGCCTTTTTCATCATAGCGGTTGAGCGATCCCATGAGGTCGCCCGTCTGCTGGCGGATAACGAGGAACTTGAAAACATCCACCTCCTTACCCGTGCGGCGCGCCTCGATAGCCTCTCGCGTTTTTTGTTCGCGAGCATCATTTAGCTGCTTCACTTTGTCTGCAATGCCAGCACGCTCGGTGACGCTGATGCCATCGAATCCCGAGGGCATGTGCGACTCCGGGCCGAGATCAATGAGATCAGCCGGGTGATTGTTTTGCACGGAGTTGCTGGTGCCGTAGAGAGTCTCGCTGCTGAGCAGGATGCCGGCGAGGGCGTAGTAATCTTTCTGCCGGATGGGATCAAACTTATGGTCGTGGCAGCGGGCGCAGGCCACCGTGATGCCGAGGCAGGCTTGCGAGAGTGTGTCAATTTGCTCGTCGGCGACTTCTAGCGCGAACTGGCGGGGATTGCGTTCGTTGTGCGGTTTGCTGCCTATGGCCAGGAAGCCGGTGGCGATGATTTTTTTGCTCTGATCCAGCGCATCTTTATAAGGCAGCAAATCTCCCGCGATTTGCTGCCGGATGAATTCGTCGTAGGGCAGGTCGCGATTCATGGCGTCAATGACCCAGTCACGGTAGCGCCACGCGAAGGGGTAGGGGACGTTTGTGTCTTTGCCGCTGGATTCGGCATAGCGGGCGACGTCCAGCCAGTGCCGGCCCCAGTATTCGCCGAAGCGTTCGGAGGCGAGCAAGCTTTCCACGACGTGAGTGAAGGCATCGGGCGATGTATCTTTCACGAAAGCCTGTATCGCATCCGGTGTCGGTGGCAAGCCGGTGAGGTCAAACGTCACACGGCGGAGCAGTTCGAGTTTGGAGGCGTCGGAAACAGGCTGAAGATTTTTCGCTTCCATTTTCGCGAGCGTGAAGCGGTCGATGTCCGACTTCGGCCAGGCGACGTTTTTTATTGTCGGAGCTTGGGATTTCTTCGGTGGCTGGAAGGCCCAGAATTTCCGTCCTTCCTCGATGTTAATTTCTTTCTTCTTCCATTGCGCTGCCGCTGCCCCTGCATCAGTCACGGCACCTCCGCTGCGCGGATCGGGCGCGCCCATCTTTACCCATTGCTCGAAGTCTTTGACAACGCCGTCCGGCAGCTTCGACTTCGGCGGCATCTGGGTGTCTTTGTTCGTGTAACGGATGGCTTCGATCAGCAAGCTGTCGTCGGGTTTGCCCGGCACCACGGCGGGGCCGTTTTCGCCACCGTGCAGCACAGCTTCCTTCGTGTCGAGTTTGAGGCTGCCTTTGACTTTTTTCGCCTGCGCAGAATGGCAGTCGTAACATTTCTCCACGAGCACTGGCCGGATTTTGCGCTCAAAAAAATTAGCCTGTTCGTCGGTCATGGCGGCATCTGTTGCAGGCAGTGCCGGGATTGTGAGCGATGAAATGGTCAGGACCAGGATCAGCTTGTTCATGGCGGGTGCGATGTTTGAATTCAAAATTCTGAAACACACGAATTAACAATTTGTTGTGCCGGGTGTTCCTGATGCGAGGCGAATCTCGACTTTTCGTAGTCCAGCACTCAGAGGACCCAGGCCATTGTGACTTTTTTGGCACACTCACTGCTTATTTTTTGGTTGACGTGATTTGTCCATCCACTAAATCTTACGCCCTTATCTGATTATGTCCCGCCTGCTGCATTCCCCCGCCCTCCGCTCCTTCCGTCATTTCATATTGGCTTTGATGCTGCTGGCCTTCGCGGGCCTGTTCATTACCAGCCACACACACGGAGTCGGCAGTGGTGCAGCAAGCAATACCCCCGCACCTGCGAGTTACTTTGAT
>JAYVZW010000302.1:0-4751 GCA_043783015.1 Verrucomicrobiota bacterium | reverse complement strand
AACAACGCGAAGCGCTTGAGCGCAGCGAACTCGTTCAACAGGCCGCTGCAATTAACGGCATGGGCTTGTCTGATCTTTCTGCACTAATAGAACCGCGTCGCATTAATTCAACCTGCGGTCGAAAGAATTACACGGGCATTTGCCTATATATCCTTCCCATGCCTCCTTTGACCATCTTCCCATCCGTGTCCATCCTCGTCGTGCTGGCGTCGTTGACTTTTCCCACGCTGTCGTTCACTGGCCCGCCTGATGTGCCGAAGGCGGTCTATGCAAGTCCGGTGATGACCAGCGACTCAACTCCACGGCTCATCTCAGTCAACGTGCCACTCGATGGAGCTCGGGAACTTTATCTTTTGGTCTCAGATGAAGGTGACCGCAACTGCGACTGGGCTGATTGGATCGAGCCTCGACTGCTGATGAAAGATGGCAGCATCAAGGATTTGACCGCGCTGAAATGGAAGTCTGCCACGAGCGGCCACGGAGCCGTGAATATCGGGAAGAACACGGAGGGTAAACCGCTCATCGTGGACAAATCGAAATACGAAAACGGCTTCGGCACCCACGCAGAGTCAATCATCGCCTATGACCTTCCTGAAGGAGCGGATCGTTTTCAAACCAAGATCGCAATTGATGACGGTGGAATGATTCGTGATGGCAAACCAAGCGTGGCCCGGCTGCGCTTCTATATTTTCAAACAGAAGCCCGATCAGCGCTCAACGCCGACAGAGACCAATATGCCCACTCTGGTGCCAGCAGAAATGTTCACCGTGCCCGACGGCCTGGAAGTCACAGTGTGGGCCACCTCGCCGATGCTCCACAATCCGACGAACATGGATTTCGATGCTCAAGGCCGACTCTATGTCGCGGAGGGCGTGAACTATCGTGGCAAGGCGGGTCGTCTCAAGGGGGGCGACCGCATTGTAGTTCTGGAAGACACCACAGGCGCAGGTAAGGCGGACAAGAGCACGGTCTTTGTGCAGGAGCCTGGCCTGGCCTCGCCGCTGGGCGTGGCGGTGCTGGACGACAAGGTCATCGTTTCCCAACCGCCCGATCTGCTCGTCTTTACGGATGTAAATCACGACCGCAAGTTCGATCCCGCAACAGACCGGCGCGAGGTTTTGCTCACGGGCTTCAACGGCAAACAGCACGATCACAGCCTGCACAGCCTCACTGCGGGCCCGGACGGCCAGTGGTATTTCAATCAAGGCAACACGGGCGCGAAGTTTACGGACAAGTCAGGAAAAACTTTCTACATGGGAAGTCCTTACATGGCCGGCGATATCGCGGGCAAACGCAGCGACGATGGCCATGTCTGGATCGGCGGCTTCACCGCGCGCATGAATCCCGATGGCACAAACGTGAAGATCATGGGACACAACTATCGCAACAGTTACGAGCAAACGATGACTTCGTTCGGTGATTTGTTTCAAAGCGATAACGACGACCCGCCCGCGTGCCGCGTCACGCCGATCATTGAAGGCGGCAATGCGGGCTTCGCCTCCGTCGATGGCAAGCGCGCGTGGAGAGCTGACATGCGTCCCGGCCAGGACACGCCCACGGCGGAATGGCGTCAGGAAGACCCCGGCACCATGCCTGCGGGCGATATCTATGGCGGAGGCTCGCCGACTGGCATCGCCTTCTATGAAAATGGCGCACTGGGCGACAAGTGGCGCGGTATGCTGCTCGCGTGCGAGGCGGGAAAAAATGTGGTCTTCGGATATTTTCCGAAACCTGATGGCGCAGGCTTCAAGCTGGAGCGCTTCGACTTCATGACCACGAACAAAGAGAAGGAATTTCCCGGCTCCGATTTCCTTGGCGGCAAATTCAACAACACGTTGAAAACATACTTCCGGCCGAGCGATGTCTGCGTCGGCCCCGATGGTGCGATCTATGTGGCCGATTGGTTCGATGCGCGCGTGGGCGGACACGGCACCATGGATGATAAATGGAGCGGCACCATCTACCGCATCGCGCCGAAGGGTTTCAAATCTGTGATCCCGGAATTTAATCTCAGCACCACAATGGGACAGATCGCCGCGCTAAAAAGCCCCGGCGTCAATGTGCGCAACAGCGGCTTCACCCGATTGAAAGCCCAAGGCGAGAAGTCAGTCACTGCAGTCGCGGACTTGCTCAAGGACGAGAACCCCTACCTAGCCGCGCGCGCCATCTGGCTGCTGGCGCAGCTCGGAGAAAGCGGCATCGCGAAAGTCAAGGCGCTGCTGGAATCAAAGAAAGCGGAGACGCGACTTGTGGCTTATCGCGCGCTGCGATTCGTGAATCACGATGTGATGAGATTGGCAGACAGGATGGTCGCTGATGAATCGCCAGCCATACTGCGCGAAGTTGCCGTGACGCTGCGAGATATTCCGTCCGAAAAAAGTTTACCTATACTCGTGAAGATCGCGCAACGTTTCGACGGGAAAGACCGCGCCTATCTCGAAGCCTTCGGTCTCGGATGCGAAGGCAAGGAAAGCGAAGTCTTCGTCGCCGTCTCAAAAGTCATGGGCGGCAAGCCCAGTGAATGGAGTGATGCTTTCGCCTGGATCGCCTGGCGCTTGCATCCCGTAGAGGCAGTCAACGATTTCAAATTACGCGCATTGTCGTCCGCGCTAACCAACGATCAACGCAAGCTCATGCTCACTGCGCTGGCTTTTGTAAAAAGCCGCGAGGCCGCAGGTGCCATGATCGAACTCGCGAACACAAAAGACTTCCCCATGAAAGACCTTACCCAGTGGTGGCTCCACAATCGAAAAAGCAATGACTGGCGCGAATATGATGTGGAGGGCGGCATGAAAGCACTCGGTTTGTATGAGCCGGACAAGGTGAAACTCGTCGCCATGGAAATGCCGCCCGAGAGCGCGAACCCCACGCCGCTCCCGCCAGCGGCGGAGATTGTCCGCTTGCCCGCCGATGTGAGGCGCGGCCAGGCTGCCGTCGCCGTGTGTTACACCTGTCACAAGATCGGTAAGAACGGTGTCGAGTTCGGCCCCGAACTCACCACCTTCGGCCTGCAACAACCCGCTGAGGTCATCGCTAACGCCATCGCCAATCCATCCGCCGAAATCTCACACGGCTTTGAGGGCAGCGAAGTCAAAACCAAGGACGGACCGACTATCACAGGCATGATTCTTTCCAGCGGCGATCCGCTGATCATTAAATGTATGGGCGGTCTCGTTCAGACCGTTCCTCAAGATCGCATCGCCAGCGTGAATCCCATGAGCCGCTCCCTGATGTATGCGCCCCATCAGCTCGGCCTGAACGCACAGAGCATCGCCGACATCGTGGCCTACATGAAATCTGGCAAGGTGAAGTGACTGGAATAATCTACCAAGCGGCAGTAAGATTCATGTTATTTGGCAATGGTGATTTCACCTTCAATGACCACTCCTGACGTGCGTTTGGCGTGAATGAAATATTGGGCTTTCGCGCCTGAGGCATCGGGATCAGTCCAGGAAAAGTCGGTGCCCCGAACTTGAGCGACCACTTGCGGCTTGCTTTGCTTCTCTGTCTGACGCTCGATGATAAAGACGCCATCCCGCCATTCACGCCAGAGCGACCAAGGCGCGTAGCGCACATCGGGCCACATGCGATCGCTCCATGTAAGTTTGTTGCCGGAGTTTGCCGTCTCCACCTTGAAATCATGCACCGGGGGCGGCGCGTAATCCACGAAAGCGAAATTGTCCCACGGCTGGTCTGTTTCATCGAAGCCGCTGGGATTGCTCATCCAATCTTTGATGGCTTTGGCAAAATCTGTTCCGTCGAGCATGAACGGCGGCTTTTTGTAACCCCACCAACCGGGGGCGAGCACATGGACGCGTTGGCGATACAGCGCTCGCAGTGAATCCAGACAGCGGTGATAGCCGGAGTTCCGGGAATCGGGATGATACTCCAGCAGCGCCCAGTTGGCATCCAGACTGCGTGCTTTGGCGAAGACGGTCTCGTCCGCCATGTAGTCGAAAGTAGTGATGCCGAGACCGAAGCCTCCGAACGCGCCCTTGCCATCATCTGCGGTCCAAAGGGGTGATGCCGTGGAGAAGCGTCGCAGCAGTGGCACGCTCATGCCCGAACGATAATTCGCATTTGGCAACACACGTTTGCTGAGAAACTCGGCGGGGATTTGATGGGTGAAGAGATGTTGTTCGGGGAATCCAGTCTGGACGAAATCAGACACGACATCTTGGTTCCAAGCCCAGATGGAGAATTGACGATAACCCGGCGCTTTCTGATCCTCGTTATCCCACGCGCGCCAGAAGCGGCTTTTGCTGTCCGGCAATCTGGGAGCGTCAAATCCTTGTCCTGCGAGATTGCCGCGCTCCCCTTCCAGAGGCAAAGTGTTCTTCAAGTCATCAGTCCAAGGGAGCGATCCCGGTGGGAAATCGGCAAAGTCCCAGTATTCAAGTTTCCAGTTGGTGAAGCTGGTGCCGAAGAATTGATTAAAGCTGGGGCCAGTTCCTTTTGCATCAGAAGGACTGGGGTCGTCATAAAATGCGCTGCGTTTAACTCCGTTGATTAGCACCCAAGGTCCCGTCACCGATTCCGGCGCGGCTTGATCACCATGACTTGCGCCTTTGTCATAGAGACCCCGATGGCGGAGCCAGTCCTGAAATTCCTGCACCGACCACGGGCTGTAACATCCCCATGCGTAAGGCGACATTGGCAGTTCATTTTCCACGCTGCACCCGGCGGCAATCATGACCTCAGGATGCTCGCGGACCGCCCAAGCGTATCCTTGATCCTCGTTCAACCAGCGG
>JAYVZW010000301.1:0-14387 GCA_043783015.1 Verrucomicrobiota bacterium | reverse complement strand
CTGGCCCTCCCGCGTAATCGCGCATGCCGCCAGCGCTGGTGCGGTAGTTGCCAGCTAACCCATAGGTTGGCGTAACACAAACCAAGCCAAACCGTGCGCCCGCTGTTAAGTCTTCCCGGATCATTACACCTGCCTTGGACCAGGAATTGCCGTTCATAAGACTCGTCACACGCGCTTTGATCTCGCCGTCGCCAGTCAATGCTGTGCTGGCGAATTGAAATTCATCATCCGTGCCGAAGATGCCAGAGCCGGAACTTTTCACGGTGAAAACGCCGGTGGCAGAATTGAATGCCATGCTCCCCGCTTGGCCTACACTTCCGATGTCGGTGCCGGTCAATGTCGGTGAAGTGCCCGGCGCGGCCGTGGCCCAGATGAAAGTCTTGCTGTTGGTCAATGTTCCATCCGTTGCGCTGACAGTGACGTTGTAGCTCGCAACCGCAGTGGTGCTAACTGTGCCGCTGATAAGGCCGGTGCTGGTGTTGATGGCAAGTCCTGTGGGCAATCCACTCGCACTGTAAGTCAGCACATTGCTATCGGGATCGGATGCCTGAATTTGCAGGCTCGACACTGCGCCGCGAACCGTGCTTTGATCCGCTGGTTGCGTCACCGCCGGAGCCTGATTGGCCGAAGTGGAGCTTCCCGTGACCAGGACATTGTCGAATGTGGCGGTGGCCAGTTGGGAGTTGTCGGTGGCCGATACCGCGAGTCCGATGCGCACAGTGCTGGCCAGGTTCGGCAGGGTTGTGTTAAACAAATATGTCCAGCTGGTGCCCGTGGCGGACGTGTAGCCGGTGATCAAGTTTCCGGCGCGCACGATGCGCACCCAATTGTTGGGCGCAGTGCTCAAGGCCGGTCCTCCCGCGTAATCGCGCAAACCCCCGACGCTGGTGCGGTAGTTGCCCGAAAACCCATTTGATGGCGTGACACAAACCAAGCCAAAGCGTGCGCCCGCCGTCAGGTCTTCACGGATCATCACACCCGCCTTCGACCATGAATTTGTGTTCGTCAGGCTCGACACGCGCGCTTTGATCTCGCCGTCGCCAGTCAGTGCCGTGCTGGCGAATTGAAATTCATCAGCCGTGCCGAAGATGCCAGAGCCGGAGCTTTTCACGGTGAAAACGCCGGTGGATGAGTTGAACGCCATGCTTCCTGAGAGTGTGACCGGTCCGATGTCTGCTCCAGTCAATGTTGGTCCAGTGCCCGGAGCGGTCGTGGCCCAGATGAAGGTCTTGCTGTTGGTCAGTGTTCCATCCGAGGCGCTGACAGTGACGTTGTAGCTCGCAACCGCGCTGGTGCTAACTGTGCCGCTGATGAGTCCGGTGGCGGTGTTGATGGCAAGTCCTGTGGGCAATCCGCTCGCGCTGTAAGTCAGCGCATTGTTATCGGGATCGATGGCCTGAATCTGAAGGCTCGCGAACGCGCCGCGCGCAGTGCTTTGATCCGCAGGCTGAGTTATAACTGGAGCCTGATTGGTCGTAGTCGAACTCCCCGTGATCTGCACATTATCAAATACCGCCGTGGATAGAACTGAAGTGTCGGTCGCAGTCGCGGCAAGTCCGACATAAACATTGGCCGAAAGACTCGACAGCGTGACGGTGAACACTGCCGTCCAGTTCATTCCATTTGCGGATGAATAACCGGTCAGTAAATTGCCTGCGCGCACCAATCGCACCCAATTGTTTGGGGTCGGATTCAAATCGGGACCTTGCGCAAAGTTACTGACGCCATTGGTGTTGCTCCGCCAAATCATACCGAAGCCATTGGTCGGCGTCACCATCATCAAGGCATGACGCGAACCTGCATCGAGACTTTCCCGGATCATCACGCCCGCCTTGGCCCATTCATTGGTATTGGTCTGCGAAACCACGCGCGCGCGGATTTCACCATCGCCGGAAAGCTGCCCGTAATTGAACTGGAAAGCATCGGCATTAAAGAAAATGTCTGACCCTGCACCCTTCAGAGTGAATACGCCGTTGTTCGTGGTCGCGCTGCCCTCCAGTCCGACATCTCCAATGTCGCTGCCGGTAAAGGTCAGCGAAGTGCCGGGTGCGGTTATGGCCCATATAAAGGTCTTGCTGTTGATCAATGTCCCATCCGAGGCGCTCACAGTGACGTTGTAGCTTCCAGCCGCACTGATGCTAACTGTGCCACTGATGAAACCAGTGCTGGTATTGATGGCAAGTCCTGTGGGCAATCCGCTGGCGCTGTAAGTCAGCGTATTGTTATCGGGATCGGCAGCCTGAATTTGCAGGCCCGTCACTGCGCTGCGTGCTGTGCTTTGATTTTCAGGTTGTGTTAGGACCGGAGACCGATTGACCGTCGATGTCGCACCGGTGACCAGCACATTGTCAAAGGTGGCGGTGCTCAAGGTGCCGTTATTGGAGGAAGTGACGATGAGACCGATGTTAACAGTGGATTGAAGACCGGGAATGGTTCCAGTGTTGATGAGCGTCCAGTTTTGACCATCCGTTGAGGCATAGCCGCTGAGCGTATCGCCAGTCCGAACCAGCTTCACCCAATTGTTCGGTGCAGCGGCTGATGCAGGGCCATAGAAAAACTCGCTAGGCTGATCCGTGGCAGCGCGGAATTCATATCCAGTTCCATTCAGTGGAGTCAGGAAACAAACCGCATGGCGTGATCCTGCGGCAACTGTCTCACGCACCATGACGCCTGCCTTGGCCCATTCGTTGGTGTTGGTCTGACCGGTTATGCGGGCGCGGATTTCACCATCTCCGACGAGCGTGGTCGAGGCATATTGAAAAGCATCCGCGACATCATAAATTCCCGCACCAGAGCCACTGAGCGTATAACTACCGGTCGTGCCGCTCCCTGTGGTGGAACCTGCAGGATTCAAAACGCCCACATCCTGGCCCGCGAGATTTGGTTGCGGGCCGCCTGTGGTTCCGATCGAGTTGATCCATTGTGAAATCATGGTCGTGGCTGCGGTATCAACGACGTTCTTGGCGAGTGGCGGCATCTTGATGCCAGAGAGGCTGTTCGCCCGAATGTGCATCATGCTGCGAGAAATATCATTGGGCGCAACAATCCTGGCATTCGTGATTCCCAGATCATTGAACAGCGAACCGTTGACGATGTTTGTCTGGTCGAGAGGGGTGTCGAACCGGGCATCCATGTTCGCGCGCACGCCGCCGGGGCGGTGACAGTGAGCGCAATTGGAGTCCAGATAAGAACGCACCTTGAGTTCGAGAGAGGCATTCGCATCCGTCATCGGCACTGTCTTGTTGTAACTGGCTATTTGCGCAGAACTAAGTGTCACATCAAACATTCCGATTGCGCTCCAAGTCGCAAGCTGGTTCGCGGTGATGCCGGACGACGCATAAGTATAACTGCCGTTGAGCTGCCGCGTGTTCGGTCCCAGGACATAACCTGCATTTGACGTGTGGCAGTTCATGCAGTCTCCGCGACTGGGGAAAGTCCAATTTTGGGCACGCGTGCCGCCACCGACAGTGGCGATCGAGACACTCATGTTTTCGCCGCTGGTAAGCAAATCCGCATCGGTTCCGTCCGCGCGCCATTTATAAGTGACGCCATACCAGCCATCGGTGCCGTTTACGAGGAAGCGCGTTTCCAACCGCTTGCGGACAGCGGGATTGGTGTCATTTGTGCCGAGTTCAAAGTGCTTGATGAACACCGTGCCCACCGGGAACGCCCAAATTCCGGTCGCGGAAAATTTGGCGACTTCACTGCTGGTGTAAGGAGCACCATCGTTCGGCAGTGCAATCCAGCGTTGCTTGGTCGCTCCGTCCGACCAGAGGGGCGAGTTGACGTTGTAAGGCACAACGCCCGACCTGGGTGTTAGATTGGCGAGGCTCGCGAATGCGCCTGTGGCCGACAACGTTGCGGGGGGCTGCGCTGTGCCGCCTGTAACCGAGATTTTATAAACCTTCCCTGATGCCCCGAGAGTGGTGACGTAAATTTCATTGTTCATATCCACGGAAAATCCTGTGAGCGAACTGGCGGGCATTTGGAACAACTGCACGGGCTGGGCACCAGGCGTTTGCCAGTCGAGCGACCAAATCTGCCCTGTAACAAAGTCACCAAAAATATATTTGCCGACCAAATTGCCCGGAAGCTTGCTGCCGCGATAAACATAGCCACCAATCACGCAAGAGCCACTGCTGGCATGGGGATAGGAATAGATTGGGGGCGTTTCCTTGCCGAGAACGACTGTGGGTTTGGCCTTCGGGCCGGCAACGGTTCCTTCGAGATATGACCATTGATAGTTCGCACCTTTTTCGAGCACATCGATTTCCTCGGCGGCTTCCTGCCCAACATCACCAATGAGCGCCTTGCCCGATGACGCATCAAATGTCATGCGATACGGGTTTCTCAATCCCATGGCATAGAATTCTTCCAGCACCGTGCCGGATGGATTGACCCAGGGGTTGTCGTTGGGAATGAAATATCCCTGCGTGTAAGTCGCCGGCCAGCCAGAGGGCAGTGATGTTTTAGTAGCACCCTCCTGCGGCTGACGACGCACAGCGTGGCTTAATGATGGATTCTGATTCACATCAATTCGCAACACACCGGAAAATAGACCATTGTTAATTTTTTGGGCGTTGTTGTAAGGCTCACCGAGATCGCCTTCGTCCCCGACGCCGATATAGAGAAATGAATCCGGGCCGAAGAACATATCGCCTCCATTGTGCCACTCATGCTCGTCGTATTGATTGATCATGACGAACTCGCTGGATCTCGCGATGGCAGTCGCACCGTCTAAAAGATTGAAGCGTGACAAGCGGTCGTAACTCAAATGAGTGTTGCTTGATGGCGTGTTGTCCGGAATAAAATTATACCAGAGATAAATGTATCCACGATTTGCCGAACCCGCCTGACCGAACTCCGGGTGCAAGGCAATTCCGAGCAACCCGCTGTCACCACCTCCCAAAGTATTTGAATCCAAATTGAGCATTAATGTCTTGGTGGTCGCAGGAGAGTTTTTGTCCAGTCTCCAGAGTTGGCCTTGACGGCAGATCACCCACACAAACGATGTCCCTGGCTGCTGCACCATTTTGATGGGATCGACGAATGTCACTCCGGGAAATGCATCTTCCAAAGAGATGCCGCCGCCCGTTCCTGGAGAGGAGGACGGAAAGGCATTGTTCATGTAAGCACCGATGGGTTGCCGGCTGCTTAAGCCTGTTGACTGGGCATTGACCGTGCTGATCGCAGCGAAAAGCAGAATAGCCGTGAGTGATGAAGTAAGCGCTTTCAACATATGATTATCGTTTTATATAGAAACTACGAATTGTATCCCTATTGAAACTCAATATCGATAATTTACAACACAGTATTTATGGTTTTTTGCCTAATGTGTATTATTATTCAGAAATTCTTAATGATAAACTGAGATTTCTTCACGCTTTGCGAGGTTTCCATGTGGATTGGGCGTCCGCCCCGGCTCAAAAGCAGCAGCAGGGTTGTCGAGCGGCGCTTTCCCTGTCTAGCAATTTAAAAAAATGCTGGACAAAAGTGTCCCGCCTCCTTGTTGAGAAAGCACCAACGGCGAGAAACTCATTCGCTCAAATGCTGTAGCCTGGCGCTCGATAATAACAAAACGCCACCCCCGTGAAGAGGCGGCGTTTTTGAAACCGAATTTCGAAGTGCGAGCAGATTAACGCTTGGAGAACTGGAAGCGCTTGCGGGCACCGGGGCGGCCGGGCTTCTTACGTTCCTTCATGCGGGGATCACGGGTCAGGAAACCGGCTTCTTTCAGTGCAGGGCGGTATGCCAGGTCATGCAGGAGCAGGGCGCGCGCGATACCATGGCGGACGGCACCGGCCTGACCGGCAACGCCACCACCGCTGGTCTTGACTTTCACATCATAGGTCTGGGCAGTGCCTGTCAAATGAAGGGGGGCGAGAAGCGTGTTCCGCAACATTTGGGTGGGGAAGTAGTCATCGAGAGCACGGTTATTGACCGTGACCTGACCGGAGCCAAGACGGAGATAAACTCGTGCGACGGCGTTTTTGCGGCGTCCTGTGGCGGAATGGGTGATATCGGCGCTCATGTGCTGTTTTAAATTATTCAATAATCAAGAAAGGACGTAGGCTTGCGGTTGTTGAGCCTCGTGCGGGTGCTTGTCTCCTGCATAAACCTTGAGTTTGGTGAAGATGCTTCGTCCCAGGCTGTTGTGGGGGATCATTCCTTTGATCGCCTTTTCCACAAGCAATTCCGGGTGCTTGACGCGAATCTCCTTAACGGTGCGTGATTTGACGCCTCCAACGTAGCCCGAATGGGAGTGATATCTTTTTAGGGTCTCCTTGTTCCCGGTCAGACGGACTTTTTCAGCATTAACCACAACCACGAAGTCACCTGCATCCATGTGAGGAGTGAAGATGGGCTTGTTTTTGCCACGAAGAATGTTGGCTGCGTTCACAGCCACTTGGCCGAGAACTTGGTCGGCGGCGTCGATGATCCACCATTTGCGCTGGATTTCTTCGACTTTTGCGGAGAATGTTTTCATGTGATCTGGATGGGCAATAAATCTTGTAACGTCTGAATTCGGGGAGTGCAAATTAGGGAAGTCTTTCAGAGTGTCAAATAAATTATCATGCTCTTCAGACCATTCTTGATGACTTCCGGGAACAGGCTAAATGCAGACATGCGCGCCAATCTCGAACGAGGCACACCCGGAATGATCCTTCTGGGCTTTGCCGTCATTTTGGCAATGGCAACATTGGGGGCTTGGAGTCAGACGCGTCAGGCCTTCAAGTCTCAGGTTATACAACCGCTCACCGGACTGGGTGATGCGGCGTTCTACACAAGCATCTCCGAAAATGACTTTTACAATCCCGCGTTGGTTTCCCGGGAATTCCCCCGCGGTATTTTTCGTCGCACAGTGAAACCAATGCATCGCGATGACAGCAAAATGCGGCTGGTGGTCAAAGAAAATACAGGGAAATATTCTATCTATACAGATGCCAAACCCAAGCCGGGGGCGGATGGCGCTTTGTTGAAAAGGTGGTATCTGAAAACTGCCGACCACCATTACATCGAATTCGGTGAACGAAAATTCTGGCCGGGCTACGCACCTGCGAAAGCCTGATTAATTTTACTGCCCCCGGTTGATTCTGCCAGTGCTGAAGACGGTCATCCTTTGGCAAAACGCAGGAATACGTTTTCTTCAGGCAGCATCGGCTGATCGTCGGGAATGGGACCGGCAAGATCACCGGCCTGTTTGATATACCCAATGCTGCGGAGCAGTCCGCAAAATACAGCGCCCTGCCCGGGGCTGAGGTCGCGCAATGACATGCCCTCCATGTAACGGATGCATGCCTCACGGTCAGCCATGCGATAACTGGCGAGACTCATGAGCAGCTTGCGCTTGGAATCATTGGGCCGGGCTTCGTAGAGCTTGCCGCAGCGTTCGGCGACGACTTCCATCTCGGTGCCGTTGAGCAGACAGGAGTAAAAATAGCGCTCAAGAAATTCCTGGTTGTCCGGCCAGCGCCGCGCGGTTTCACGAGCAGTGCTGGCAAATTCCTTGGAACTGCCGGCGAGATAGCTGGCCCGCAACATGCCCTCGTAGCCTTCACGTTCGGTGCGCTGGTTCACGGTTGCCGCCTTGTAGGCCTGCATCGCGGTGCGGTAGCGGGTGCGTTTCTCGGCGTAGTGCCCCAGTTCAATGAGCAGATCGAGCCGGTTTTCTTTCAACGCCGAACTGACGGATTCCACCAGCAGCTTGTCGATTTCAGGATCTGGCTTGTCAATCCCCATGGATTTCACGAAGGCGAGATGCAGCAGATGGAAATCACGCTCTGCCGTGGTGAGCCTCGTGCGCGTGTCTTTGACGATGCGCTCCAGATCATCGAACCGCTTCATCATGGTGAGCGCATTGAGGTAATGGTGCAGGAGCGGTTGATAGTCCCTCACCTGCTCTTCCTTGATAAATTTCAGGAGTGTCTCAGGCTGTTTTTCGTCAATGATCCAGGCCGCCAATGGAACAAGCTGTTCACGTTTGGCCGAGCCTCGTTCGTTGATCGCGTTTTGCATGATCTCCTGCTTGCGCGCAGGTTCCACGAGCGCCCTCCGCTTCAGGGCTGCGATTTTATGATATTCCCCTCCAAAGGGATGTCCTTCCAGGCGATCAATGAGATGGGTTTGATCTTCTGTGGCGGTAATCTGCTGGCTGTCGAGGAATTCGATGGCCCGCAGTCCGGGAATATTGTTTTTGCCGGCAAGTTCCCAGAGTATGCCCCAGCCCTCAGCTTTCTGATCGGGATTGCCTAGCTGAAAAAGCCTGGTCGCGTAGGTTAGCCGGGTATCCAGATCATCTGGCTCGCGCTCAGAGTAACCTTTGAGAATGGCCAGCAAATGTTCCGTGCGACCGAGACGCTGCATGACATCATCCGCTACTTTAACAATGCTCTTGGAGGGACGGGTCTGTCTCAACACCTCCTCAATCTGGTCACTGGCGCTCTTATCTTCATTCAGGCGCGCCAATGCCTGGATTCGCCACGGCACATCATCGCTCTCGATGGCCTTGAGATCATCGAGTTTGTCCCAGAGATAGCGGGCCTGACTCTGGCCTGCGCGGGTGTAAATGCGAGCCGCCACGCGCACGGCTTCCGGATTGTTGGAGTCAGTAATGTAGGCCTGGCTTGCTTTATTGAATGCTTTCGCCAGCGTGTCCTGATATTCCATCTGCCGGTTCTGATCGAGGAATTCCGCCGCCCGTTGTTCAAGTTTTGCCGCTTCACGCGCGGCCACAGATGAACGCCAGGTCTTGTAGATTTTAGCAGCACCACGCCCATATAAAAAGAAGAGCGATATCGTGAGGGAAATGACCAGCACCAGCAAACTTGCCGCGATCAGGCGGGCTTTGCGCGGCTGCCGGTCCTTGTGCGCCTGGGTGGGCGGAACCAGCCATTGCCACCAAATGATAAACGGACGCCAGAGAATGAATGGCTTCTTGGAATCTGGATCTGGATTTTGCGTTGTGAACATCGAGACGCGGCACCGCGCGGGGCGCGACCATAATGATTGGTGGGGGGAATGGCAAGGATGTTGAACATACGTTGAGCAAAATTGAAAAAATCCTGCTGGGACACCGTGTCTCCAGACTAAATACTGGTGCGTCGCCTCTTCCTGACGCCCTCATTGTTTAAAATCACCTTGCAAAGAAAGCAGCTCTCGCCCATGAGACATGCCCGCCGTTTGAACATGAATGCACAATATTGTGTCCTGGCGGCGTAACTTTTTGCAAGCCTCTACCTAACACTATGATCCAAGTCGAAAATCTCAGAAAAGTCTTTGGCTCCAAAGTCGCCGTTGATGATCTTTCATTCAGCGTGAAAAAAGGCGAAGTCCTCGGCTTCCTTGGCCCCAACGGTGCCGGTAAGTCCACCACCATGCGCATGGTCACCGGCTACTTCCAACCCACCGCCGGGAAGATCAGCATCGGTGGAGTGAACATGCTGGAAAACCCCGAGCAGGCCAAGCGCAGCATCGGTTATCTGCCCGAGAATGCCCCGCTCTATCCCGACATGAGCGTGACTGGCTTCCTCAGTTTCTGCGCAGAGCTGCGCGGACTGCATGGTGCGGCCAAAAGCAAGGCCATTGATCGCGTGCTGGAGATTTGCTTCCTCGGCAATGTGCGCCATCAGAGCGTGGACACCCTTTCTAAAGGTTACCGGCACCGCACCTGCCTCGCGCAAAGCATTCTCCATGATCCCGAGGTGCTGATCCTCGACGAACCGACCGATGGCCTCGACCCCAATCAAAAACACGAAGTGCGCGCCCTCATCAAACGCATGGGCGAGAACAAGGCCATCATCTTCTCCACCCACATCCTTGAAGAAGTTGATGCCGCGTGCTCCCGCGCCATCATCATCGATCGCGGCAAGATCGTCGCCGACGGCACGCCCGATGAACTCAAACGCCGCGCGCCCGGTGCCGATGCGGTGCGCGTGGTCATTCGCGGGGCCGGAGTTCGCGCGGAACTTGAGAAGCTCTCCTGCGTGGAAAAAGTCGAGGCGAGCTCTGCCGATGAAGGATCATTCGCGGGCCGCGTCATCCCCCGGAAAAAATCCAGCGGCGTCGATCTGACCCGGGAAATCGGCGAACTCGCCGTCGCCAAGCAGTGGAAGGTCGAAACCATCCATCGCGAAGAAGGCAAGCTCGATGAAGTCTTCCGCAGCATCACCCGTTCGGATGTCGCCGCATAGCTCTCTCACTTTTCACTTACCACTTATCACTTCATGAAAAACGCCTTTGCTGTCTTCAAACGGGAGTTCTTCTCCTACTTCAATTCCCCCGTCGCCTATGTCATTCTGGTGATCTTCCTGCTGGTCACGCAGGGTTTCACCTTCTTCTTCGGCAACTTCCTCGACGGTGACGACGCCTCACTCACCCGCGCTTTCTTCATGTGGCATCCGTGGATTTACTTGGTGCTCGCTCCTGCCGTGGGCATGAAGCTCTGGTCGGAAGAACATCGCCTCGGCACGTTGGAATTACTGATGACCATGCCCATCTCACCGTGGCAGAGCATCCTCGGCAAATTCCTTGCCGCCGCCGCAGTCTGGGCCATCGCGATCTTTTTGACCTTCCCCATTGTCATCACCGTGTTTTATCTGGGCAATCCCGATCCCGGCCCGATTCTCAGTGCCTATGTGGCGAGCTACATGTATGCCATCAGCTGCCTCGCCGTAACCTGTGCCGTCAGCGCCTTCACGCGCAGCCAGGTTATCTGCTTCATCATTTCAGTGGCCATCTGCCTGCTGCTCACACTTTTCGGTATGCAGCAGGTCATCGAGGCCATCGTCAAGACGCTGCCTTCTTCCATGGAGGGTCTGGTGCGTTTCGTCGCCTATCTCTGCTTCCTCACTCACTTCTACGAAATGTCGAAGGGGCTGCTGGTGCTGCGCGATCTGCTCTACTTCGGAAGCGTCATTGTCACCTGTCTGATGATCACCAGTTGGGCGCTGAACTCGCGCCGCTCATAAACGGTCTGACTTTCCATTTTCTTTTCCCATGAAAAAACAATCCGCTCTTCTCAGCACCCTGCTCATTGTCGTGGCCATTATCGTGGTCGTGAACTACCTCGTCGGCGGCCTTGGATTCTTCAACGCCCGCTTCGATCTCACCCAGAAAAAACTCTACACGTTGAATGACGGCACGCGCCGCATTCTGACGAACATCCAGCAGGACAAGCCGGTGACCCTGCGCTTCTACGCCACGCGCGACAGCCGCCTCATGCCCCAGTGGATTCAGAGCTACGCGACTTCCGTTGAGGATCTGCTTCTGGAATTTGAGAAGGCTTCCAACGGCAAGATCGCATTGGAAAAAATCGATCCCCGCCCCGATTCCGAATCGGAAGACAAAGCACGCGCGGACGACATCCAAGGCCACGTGGTCAATGAAGCGGAGGATAAGGTTTACTTCGGTCTGGCCATCCAGTGCGCCGACCAAAAGGAAATCATCCCGGCACTCAGCCCCAACGAGGAATCCAGCCTTGAATACCAGATCGCGCGCGCCATCGCCAAAGTCACGAAGACCAGGAAGTCCGTGCTCGGCGTGCTCACTCCCCTGCCCATCGCCGAGCCGGCGATGAGTCAGCAAATGATGATGATGATGCAGAAGCAGCAACAACAACCGTGGGCCGTGATCACGCAGTTGCGCATGGATTATGAAGTTCGGAAAGTGCAGCCCAACGCCGATAAGATCGACGCGGACATCAATATCCTGCTGGTGATTCATCCCGCCGATCTCGCCGAGCGCACCGAGTTTGCCATTGACCAGTTTGTCCTCCGCGGCGGCAAGGTCATCGCCTTCGTCGATCCGCAATGCGCTGTCAGCAGCATGTATAACAACCAGGGTAATCCCATGATGGGCCAGCCGCCGAGCATGACCTCGCCCAGTTCGACGCTGAAAAATCTCTTCAAAGCTTGGGGCGTCGGTTTTGAAAAAGACAAGGTCGTCGCTGATATGACCCTCCGCACCCGTTTTCAAAAAGGCCCGCTGCCAACTTTCCTGACGCTAAATCGCGATTACATCAATCGCGACGAGCAGATCACCGCGCCGCTCGAAGTGGTGCAGATGTTCTCGCCTGGCGCGTTCACTCTGGAAAAGAAAGAAGGTCTTGCTTCCGTCAACCTTTTGGAGTCATCGGAAAACTCCGAAATGCTCGAGAGTGCTGCGGCAGAGAAAGCGCGCAACGAACCTCTCAACAACTTCCAGCCCGAGGGTAAAAAACGCATCCTCGGCCTGCGTCTCAACGGTCACTTCAAAACCGCCTTCCCCGGCGGTCAGCCCAAGGAAGCTCCCGCTCCGGCCGGACCCGGCGGGCCCGGAATGCCCAGATTCCCCGGTGATACGGGCGGTGCCGAACAAGACGCGGGCGCTCCAGCGAGCACCGACAAAAAAGACACCGCGCCCGATGCGCAGCCTGCTCCGGCAGCGCCAGCGGCACCGGCTGTCCAGCCAGCTCCCGTCCCCTCAACTACGCTGCCTGCCCCCGCTTCTCCCGCAGCCAAACCCGGCGACAAACCGGAAGCACCCAAGCCCAGCTACCTCACGGAGTCAGTCAACAATGAAGGCATCGTCTTTCTTTTTTCTGATGCCGACATGCTCTTCGACGGTTTCTGCTTCCAGCAGGATCAATTGGGCCGACTCGGACTCGTCAACCACAACGTCCCGCTCTTGCTTAATATCATCGAAATGCTCAATGGCGGTGCCGACCTCATCAATGTCCGCAGCCGAGGCTCCACAAAGCGCCCCTTCACCAAGCTGCAAGAAATGAGCGACGCGGTGGAAAAATCCTATCGTCCGCAGATTGAAGAACTCACCCGGAAGCAGAACGAGATCGCCCAGAAAATCAGCACCATCCGCGTGAAGCAAGACACGAAGACCCAGATGATCATCCTCGATCCCAAGCAGAAAAAAGACCTGGAAGAACTCATGGAGACGCAGTCCAGCTTCAACAAGCAAATCCGCGACATCAAGAAGGAGCAGAACAAGGGCAAGGACCGCCTGGAAATGCTCATTACCGTAATGAATCTCGTCATCGTCCCCCTTTTCATCATCACCTTTGGAGTCGTCCTTGCCATTCGTCGCCGCTCCGTCCAAGCCGCGCATTAACCCCACTTATCCCGCCTTTCCTGTTCAGCCATGAAACGCAACGTCATTCTTCTCATCCTCCTCGCCGCACTCATCGGCACCACCTTTGTCGTCCAGCAATCCAAGCAAAAACGTCTCGGTTCCGCCAGCGCAGGCGTGAAGATGCGCGAGCTGCTGCTGCCGGAACTTTCTTCCACGGACACCATCAACAGCATCCGCAAAATCCGCATCCGCGAAGGCGACGCCCAGATCAACCTTGCCCTGAGCGACAACCAATGGCGCGTGACAGAGCGCAGCAACTATCCCGCTGCCTTCGACAAAATCAGCCGCACACTCATCAACCTGCGGGAAATGAAAATCGCCGAAACCCAGCGTCTCGGTAAAAGCGCCTACGGCAGCGTGAAACTTCTCGCACCCGGCCAGGGCACGCCCGCGACGACCGGCTTGAACGTGGAAATGATGAACGACAAGGGCGACCTGCTCTCCAGTTTCATAGCGGGAGAGACCACCAAAAGTTCCGGCGGCGTGTCCGCCAATTCATTCAGCGGAGCCGGGGAACAGCGCCTGATTCGCGTGCCGAAAGATTCCGATGCCGTCTGGGTCATCAATGACAGCCTCTCCGAAATCCAAACCGGCCCGCAAGAATGGATTGACAAGTCATTCATTGATGTGCGCAAACTCAAGGCCGTCACCATCACCGCCGCCGTGCCCGCCGAATCCTGGGGTGCCTCCCGCAAGGACGAGAACAGCGAGTTCAAGTTCCCAGAAACCGCCAACGGCGACGAACTCGACACTGCGAAAGCCGGCAGCCTTGCCACCCTGCTCTCCAACGCCACCTTCACCGATGTGCTTCCCAAGGACAAGGCTACGCCCGAGTTCATGAAGAACGCCATCAGCGTCAAGCTGGATACCTTGGAAGATTTTCATTACGAAGTGAAACTGCTCGAAATCAAAGACGGCGGCAAAGATGCCGAACCCAAAGACTATATTACCGTGTCGGTCTCCGCAGAACTCCCCAAGGAACGCACAGCGGAAAAAGACGAAAAGGACGAAGACAAGAAAACCAAGGATGAAGCCTTCGCCGCCAACAAAAAAGGACTGGAAGAAAAGCTGGAACGCGAGAAGAAATACGAAGGCTGGATTTACGAAGTCTCCAACTTCAATGTCAGCACCCTGCTCAAGAAACGCAGCGAACTCCTCCGCGAAAAGCCCAAGGCTCCCCCGACCCCGCAGATCAGAATCCCCCAGCCCGGCGCCGTCACTCCCCCTGCCCAGGACAAGCCAGTTGAACCATGACAGTTCTTGCT
>JAYVZW010000300.1:0-4803 GCA_043783015.1 Verrucomicrobiota bacterium | reverse complement strand
GCTCCACGGCTTCGCGTTTGGGTTCATTGAGGTAGCGTTTGATCTGCTCGACCAGGAAAGTTTTGGCTTCCTCGGTTTTACCTTCGCGGGCCTTGGACTTGCCTATCCAGAACATGGCGGCGACCACGCTCTGATGATCGGGTTTTTCTTTGACGAAATTCTCGAACATCTCCGACATCTCGGACCATTTACCGAGTTTTTGCAGGGCCTTGGCTGCTTCAAAAAGAGAGTAGTTCAGGACTTCATCTATCGTGGCTTTTTGAAATGATTCCTTGAAGGCAGCGGCAGATCCCGCGACGTCGTTTTGTGCCGCGAGTGTATCACCGAGAAGGGAGAGGACTTCGGGTTCAATGGGATTCCCGGAGTATTCTTTCTGCCAGGCTTTCGCATCCTGAACGATCTCGTCATATAAGGACGCTGCATACTTGCAGACCATCAGACGATAGTGGCAATCCGCGGCAAACTCGCTTTTGGGATACTTGGTGAGCCAGCCTTTGAGCGCACCCATGGCTTCTTCGTATTTGCCCAGAAGGACCAGGGAGAGGGCGGCGCGATATTCCACCTCCTCGATGTTCTGGCCTTTGGGAAATTCCTTGAGATATTTCTGAAATTCCACAAGCGCGGATTCGACGTCACCCATCTGCATCTTGGCGTTGCCGATCAGAAAACGAATCTGGTCGCGGAACGGGCTGTCAGGTTGCTTCTGAAGCACGGTTTCAAAATAAGTGACGGCTCCTTTCGGATCCTGGGCTTGGAGCGACATCGCTCCCATGAGGTAACCGACCGTTCCGGCATTCACGCCCTTGGGGAATTCGTTCAGATAGCGTTCACAGAGTTTCTGGGCGCTCTTGATGCGATTGAGATCGGAATAACATAGAATTATCGCATACAGCGCGGCTTCGGCTTCCTTGGTCTTGGGGTATTTTTCCAGAACGCGTCGGAAGACGACAACAGACTCCCACTTTTTTTCCCAGTCATACCAGCAGGAGCCGACGCGGGACAGGACGGCGGGCGCGAAGTCAGGCACTTTTTCAAATTCCGTCAGCAGCTTCTGCGCCTCCTCCTGAATGGATGCGATCTCGATGTTCGTGGCCTTCAACGACGAGAAGAGTTCCGGCTTTTCCTCAGCATACTTTTCGTTGGCGGCGATGCGCGCCTCCATGGCGGCGATGCGCTCTTTTTGAAAGGCGATGACTTCCGCATTGTCACGCACGGTGCGGTAGGCATTGATGGCCTTGGCGTATTCTTTCCTGTCGGCATAGCCGTCGGCGATGCGGAGTTCGAGGGAGTTCACCGCCACGATGTTGTCCACGAGGAGGATGCGTTTTTCGAGATCAGCCAGCAATTCTTGCGCCTTCTCAGGTTGTTCCAGTTCCACATATAGTGCAGCCAGAGTCACGGCACCGCCCGCCTGGGCGCGGGATTTGATTTCCGGGGCGATGAGCTTCTCCAAGGTCTTCTGCTGTTCTTCGGTTTTGCCCAGCTCCTTGTAACACGCCGCCTGAGTTACCAGGGCCTGCTCCCGCAGACTGGGGTAGGCTTCGAACTTGGAGAACATGGTCACGGCGGCTTCGTAGTCCTTGTTAAAAAATGTCGCACGAGCCAAGGCCAGCCGCACCTCGCCTACTTTATCTGATTTGGGGAAGAGTTTGAGGAATTCATTAAAAGCGCTGATGGCCTTGGGGTAATCATTGGCGTTGAAATAGGCTGCGCCGAGCGTGAAATAGGCAGGGGCCAGCCGGAGCATCGCTTCTGGGTATTTACTGAGCAGGCCAATCGCGGAGGTCAGCTTCTCGGCGGCTGTTGGAAAATTTTTCTTCTCAAAAGCTTGCATCCCCGCATTGAGATCGGCACCAGCCTGAGTCAGGATGCCCTCGGGAATAAGACTCGGCGCATCATTCGCACCATAGGAGAAGGGCAACGCCAGCAAAAACATCAGCACCACTCCTGCCGCTGCGCTCCATAAATGCGACGGCAGGCCGGTTACGACGCGTTGGCGTTGTGGACGGGGTTGGATCATTCAATATAAAATATGGTGCCCAAGGGCTCAGGCTAAATGCTCCTGAATGAGGAACGATGAGTTTGGCAAAAAATGGCACACAAAGGCAAGATTTTTCTTGCGGTATTTTGCGTGGGTTGATTTGATGGTGGCAGGCAGAATAAAATTGGAGTCAGTTTTCATTAAAATTAAGCAACACCAGATAACAGCATGGAAAATGTAAATCCCACACTTGAGGAATGGCTCAAGAGCATTGGCATGGAGCGTTTTACAGCCTTGTTGGCAGGGAAGGGTGTTACACTGGAAATGTTGGCGACGCTTACGGATGATGACTTGAGAAATTACGGCGTCATTATGGCCGAGGATCGAAGGCATATTCTGCATCAAATGCAGTTGTGTCTTGCTCCTGAAGAAGATGCAATGCATCCGGCAGGTGCACCTCCCACGGTCGCTTCATCTGTTCCACTCATGCCCACGCCCAGCCTCCCGCAGGTGTCAGCGATCCCAGCGCCATCCATATCGAAGCAACGCTCGAAGGCCCCGATTTACGGCGGTCCCAAGCCGGTCCGTGGCAAGGCCGTCAAGCCATCGCGCGGGCAGGTTCCACCACCCGCGCGTGCACAGGTTTTCGCGCCTGCAGCTGTGCAACCTCCTCCGGCACAGGTCGCCGCAGTCGAGGAGGAACAATGGCATCAGCCAGCCGCAGTCACATCAACCAAGCCATCGAAGCGAAAACTTTTCGCAGGAAATTTTCTCATCGTCAGCATCGCCTTTCATGTGCTGCTCGGTGTTGGTGCTGCCTATATTATTGTGCAGCAGATCAACGCCAAAAGGAAAATCACCTTTCAGGGCGGACCACCTACGGTGAATCCCAGCAAGCGCGCGCTGGAACACAAGGTGGCCTTGGGGCAGAAGAAGAAAAGCGGTGGAGCGCCCGCGCAGGCTAAACGAATCGCGACCACAGGAATCGCCAAAATATCCCTGCCGGAAATGCCCGCGATTGCGGTCACGAGCGATTACACGCCCAGCAGGATGTCCGGCATGGGCGGCATGGGCTTTGGAACTGGTATGGGCATCGGCATGGGCAACGGCGGCGGAATGGGCGGCGGCGGTGGCGGTGGCGGTGCCGGCATCAATATGTTGCCTCCTTCGCTTAAAGGCCGTTGCAGCACGACGGATCGACTGGCCAAACTCGTTCAGAACGGCGGTTCGCCAAAGTGTGAGGATGCGGTGACTCTCTCGTTGACATGGTTGAAGGGAAAACAGAATCCCGACGGCTCCTGGGGCACCCAGCACAAGGCTGCGATGACTGGTTTCGCGTTGCTTTGCTATCTTGGTCGCTGTGTTACGCCTGACGATCCGACTTATGGGGAGAATGTAATGAAGGGCATTTTGTATCTTATTGAATTATCAAAGAAAAATGACAAGGGATTCATTGCCACGGATTCGCCACCTACCAATGCCTCCATATATGAACACGGGATCGCCACTTACGCGCTCGGAGAAATGTATGCGCTGGCCCGGCTCGGCAAAAAGGAACTTCCGGGCATGAGGGAAGCATTCGAGGGTGGTGTGCGTTTTGTCATCACCCAACAGCTCGAAGGCGGAGGCTGGCGTTATTACAAGGGCGGTTATGATACTGTAGGCCCCCCCGACCTCTCGGTCAGTGGTTGGCAGTATCAGGCACTCAAAGCCGCGAAACTAACCGCGCTGCCCATTCAGGGGCTGCATCAGTCAATTGAAAAGGCCGTAAAATATCTCAAGTCTACTGAAAACAAAACCAAGGGTGGAGATTTCCTGGCGGGAGGCTTTGGCAATACCAACCGCGCGCAACCTTACAATATGTGGCAGCTCTCCGGTGTGGGCATCCTTGGTTTGCAGACGCTCGACAGAGGAAGTGGCCATCAGGCAATCTTCAATGCCGTCAAATTCAGCAGTGACTACTTCAAGAAAAATCCCCCTAACTGGGAGACTAACTGCAACCTCTATTCATGGTATTACTATTCGCAAGCCTACTTCCAGTATGGCGGTAAAGATTGGAAAGAGTGGAACGAGAGCGCCATGTCGCTCGTGCTGGCCAACCAGAATTCTGATGGCACTTGGAAAATGGAGGGCACCACGCCCGTGCATGGCATCTCCACTACGGCTATCGGGTCGGACGCTGATATCTACCGCACCTGCCTCTGCACCTTGATGCTGGAGGTCTATTATCGCTACCTCAAGGTGGGCGATCATTGATGACACGCTTTAATTATTTCATCATATAACATTTTCCTAGCCACCGTCCGCATGGTTCGGTGGCTTTTGAACAATTGTTTGTATGAAATAAAATTCGCAGGACGTAAGCCTGATCCGTCGAAAATTTTAATACCACCCGGTATAACAACTTAAAGGCTCAAAGCGATTATGTCCCTGATTCGAATGACTCTCCGAGGAGCCGCTATTTGTCTTGCGGCAATGGCACTCTCAACCCGCGCTCAAAATGTGCTGCTCGAAGCGGAGCAGTTCGCAAATACCGGAGGCTGGGATGTGGATCAGCAGTTCATGGACCAGATGGGATCCCCCTTTCTTCTCGCGCACGGACTCGGGGTCCCGGTCAAGGATGCGGTGACGACGGCCAAGTTTCCTGCTGCGGGGAAATATCATATCTGGGTGCGGACGCGCGACTGGGTGGCTCCTTGGAAGGCACCAGGCCAGCCGGGTAAGTTTCAAGTCGTCATCAATGAGAAGCCATTGGCCACAGTCTTCGGCACCGAGGGCGCAGAATGGCACTGGCAGGATGGTGGCGATGTCGAGGTCGGCAG
>JAYVZW010000299.1:0-14402 GCA_043783015.1 Verrucomicrobiota bacterium | reverse complement strand
TGACGGATTTCCAATTATCACACTCGTTCGCAGTAGAGAACGTGGAGTGCTTCACTGGATTGTGCTCTATGGCTATGGAGTGAAGCCCAATCGTGTGTTCATCGCCGGAGAGGGGCCACACCTGATCGGACATTGGCTGGGTTATAAAGAAGCGCTCTGGTCTGATTTCAAGAGAAAGAAGTGGTCAACTTCTGGCTTTGGCCTTGTTTGCTGGGGAAAATGATTCGTTCCGCAGCGATGGGTTTCATTTCTCTTCCGTTTCCTGCCCTTGATATTAAGAAAAGTTTTTAGCGTCCAGGGTGCTGTTTGGATCGGTTTTCATGCAAATCTTCGCCGTGCCTTAGTTATCAAGGGTGGGCGGCGATACATCGCCTCCATTCAAGTTTTCTCCACCTAGGGAAAATGAAACATGCCCCCGTTACATATCGCCAAAAAAAGTAACGTCTTCGTGCCAGTGGATAATGAATTCATCGTTTAAGAATAGGTGAGGCACTGGACGTGGACGTTGCGCAAGCGACTGATCATGGCCTAAAAAATATATTTTAAGTGTTTCCATGATCCAAAATCGATCGCAGGATGTAATTATGCCAAACACGCCTCCAAGCATTGCCGACCGGTTAATCAAGTTTAAAAATGAGATGCAACGAATGCGGAACTTTTTATTCTGCGTCAAGTGTGGATCGACAAATATCGATCAGAATTTCTCTGACCAGCTCAAGTGCTCTGATTGCTCCAATATAAGCGTATGGGATTCCAGTCGCTTCAGCGTTGCTAGGGAAGGCCTTGAAGAGTCTGATGCGTCGGCTGCTTTCCAACCTCGTCTCCAGATAGTTCCTAAAATCGATTGCGGTCAAGAAAATATCATTTCTGCCCTTTTACCACTACTACATAATCTAACAAATATGGCATCCGTCACGAGTAGCGACAGCTCAAAGATGTTGCAAAAGGACATCGACAAACTTTTTAGTGACTGGCAGGCGGCAAAAACTTGTGTCGATAAAATTATTCAAGATATGAGTGATAAAGGTTGTAGTCTGGATCAGTGACCGCGCATCAGGCTGTTGCGTCCCGCATGGTGGACTATGATTACTGTGATCTTGCTCCTGCGGAGGTTCAAGAGCCATTCGGCTATTGGCTCGTATTCGTCGCCCTTGTTCTCGTTGACGAGCGAAGCGAGGCTTGAGAGGTTGTCGAGAATCAGGATTTTGAACTTCTTTTTTAAGAGGAGCTCAGTCAACGCCTCGCGGTGATCGGGATCGCCGATATTCAAGCTGCAACCATTCTTCTCGAAGAAGGTTTCGTGATGGAGGTAGGTCACATCACCGCTTCCAAGCGCCAGCCCACGGGAGCGGGTCCTGGTAAGCTCCAAAGGCATTTCTCCGTCAACGTAGAGCACGGGGGCCTTGATCTCTCCCGCCTCCCATAAGCCGACTTTCTCTCCTTTTGAGATCGCTGCGAGAAGGGGCATGCCCATCCATGTCTTGCCCACGCCACGGGCTGCAAAAATATAGCCGAGATCACCCTCAGCAAGCCACTTGTCCAAATAGCGTGCGCTTCCAAAGTCACTGTCAAAACTGACAAAAGCTGAGGCGGGGGAGCTTTTGGCAGTATTGGCAGTTCATTTCTGGTGACTGAAAATATCGCGAGGGGTGTCCAGTGTAGTCAGTTGGGGATCTACAACAGGGTTGCGCTGGGGGAGATCAACCATTCATGGCGCACCACCGGTTCGAATGCTGTGTTGTGGGATGAAGACGGAGAGATGCTTCTGGAAGATGATATATGCAGAACGGCATACGATTCGCTCAACATGGTCAGTGAATAAGCCCAGAGCACTTCATCTCAGCAGCAAGTTCGAGGGCGGAGGTGGCAAGGGCGTGAGCAAAGCCGGGGGACAGGGTTTGGCCCTGCCGGTGGGTGGCATAGTTGCCTGCACCGTGGATTGAGCTGAGCAGCAAATAGATTGAGCGCGGAAGTTTGGGATTGCTGTATCCACATTCTTCACGGGTGAGGCAGTCAACCACGCGCACATTGTGGGAGCGATGATCCTGCCCGCTCGACTTGAACGCTCGTGGTGGATTTTGAACTTGGAGGGCGGGGAACGGATTGCCAACGAGGCGCTCGACGACACCGATCACCTCATCTTCGAGGGTGCGCATGCCGCCGTTCATGGCAAAGTTGGCATCATCCAGGTTGTCGATGATTCGTGCAATACAGCGAAAGATTTGGTTCTGATTTGTTCCAGCCAACGCCAGGAGTCGGAGACGGAGCGCATGGGTCGCATTCTTGAAATAGACTTCCTCGGTTCCGAATAGGGCGCGCATTGTTGATTCGCCGGGACGTGACCCCTCGGCAAGTTTTGCGATCATGCGACAATTCTGCTCCAGCCGGTCAGCCCGGCCCACGCGAACCAGACAGCGGGCAAGGAGAGCCCTGCGCGCTTGCGGCGTGGTGCGACCGGCTTCATCAAAGGTGGACAGCGCTTCCCGCCAATCGAGTTGGAGTTCGTTGAAAACGGAAACAACTTCGCTGGCGAGATTCTGTGTGAGTTCGTCAGTGGCGCAATTTATTTGCGTCCCGCTGGCACCAGTTGGCAATCGGGAGAGAAGCGCAGCGAGAAGCTTGGGGTGTCCTCCTGATTGGGCCAGCAGTTCGGTTTGAGCCGCCCTCTCAAAGGCAGCGGCACCGCCCGAGGATGCGTTCAGCCAATCAGGAAGTTCAGCCAAGTCCACGGGAGGAAGCGCCACGGAATCAGCGAAGCGCTGGAAAAACAGCGAACCCCGCGACTGCGGATCCAGGCAGATGTCGCCAAGTTCATCACGACTGGCCGTGATGAACTGCACGCCGCCGACGTCAATGAGGCTGTTGAGATTGTTCCATGCGCCCTCATCAATCGTGGAGCTGAAGGCCAGTTCATCAAGACCATCGAGGATGATAAGCATGCGCACACCCTCATCAGCCATCCCTTTTGCGAGGTCGTAGAGTGTTGTCCACGCACTGATGCCTGGATCGGGCTTCGTGAAGTTCTTCCATTCTTCGGAAAATTTCTTTGAAATTTGCGGGTCGGTTTCGAGCTTCTTGAGGATGAACGCGAAGAACGCATCATTGTTGGGCAACTGCTCGCGCCGCACATCGCAGAGCGCGATGGATTCGAAACGCTGCCGCAACGGAGGCTGCTGAATCAACGAGCGCAGTAAGCAGCTCTTGCCCATGTAGCGAGGGCTGACGATGGAGACGTGTTCTCCACGCTCAATTTTGGAAAGCACCGTCTGGAGTATATTCTTGCGTCCGAGACCTGGCAGGAGGCGGGTGCGAATGTCGGTGTAGGGATTACTCATGAGAGGAGTTGGGTTTCGTTGATAGCTGTTTCACGCAATTTCTCGTTGTCCTGATTCTGCAACAGCCAGCGGGCAAGGAGAGGTATCTCGATGAAATAGTGCTTGGTGGACTCAGCAATTCTCTCGCCGACAACTTCGAGGTCGGTAAGATTGGCCAGTGATGCTTCAAGGTCTTCCTGAGTCATGGTCAGGCCGCTGGCCGCGAGTTCATCTTGCAGGAGCGCATAGGTGATCCGGCTGGTGCCTGCCTGCTCCACACGATTGATGGTGAGCGCGACGAACTGATGCACCGATGACTGGATGGCGCTCCACAAGACCTTGAAATGCTCGTAATCACGGGCCTTCTCCGCCGCCACTTCCTCCACCATCGCTTCAGTAACCAGTCTGGTGTCCCGCTGCTCGCAGAGATCAAAAAGCCGCGAACAGAGTGTCTGAACAATTCGTGGCTGACCGGCGGTGAGATGGGCAATGAGCCCGACAGCGGGCGGCGCATACGTGATGCGACCGGCCACCGGCTTGGTGATGAGGTCGTGGATCGCATTCGGCTCCAAGCCCCGGAGAATGATGGGATCACCGATGCCAAACAGAACGTTCCAGTATTCCTCGCGGAGCCGGCGGATCTTGCGTGAGCCAGTGAGGATGCCAGCCATCTGGTTATAAGTCTGAAACAGGTGACGGATGTTCTCCGGCACTTGAGTGCTCGTGACACCGGAGTCGATGCCTTCCTGAAGGCGGTCAAATTCATCAATCACCAGCAGCAGCCGTCGCGGTGCCATGGCTTCCAGGCATTGCTCCAGCACGATGCGGAATTGTTCGTAGGGCGGACCAGACTCGAAGCAAGGTCGCAGCATCGAGCTGGTGCGACGGAACAACACGATGGATCGCCATTCGGGATCGAAAGTGCCGATGCCCTCCAGTTCCACCTTCACACCACTGGCAACCACGGCTTCCACCACCGCTTTCGCAAGGATGAAGAACACCTCGCGAGTGGGCACACCCTTGCCGGACGCTTCGACGGTGGACTCGGTGACACCCTCGCCGCTCTGGAAAGTGCAATAGGCCGCCACCCAGTTCTCGGGCAGGTAGCGGCGCATGAAATGATCGACCAGTGAGGTCTTACCCGTGCGGCGATTGCCCTCCATTAGTAGAACTGTGCTGGCTGACGCTTTTCGCAATTCAGCTAGGATACGCTCAATTTCTCTGCGACGACCAAAGAACACTCGGTCTTCTTCAGCCTTGAGGGTTCTGGCGTCCACATAGGGATTGGTGCCGAGATCGTCCGTCTTGGCTGCGGCACCCTGCGGCACAACCTCCACTCCCAACTCGACCCGCCCCTTGACAGGGTGCCCGTCAATCCGCCTGGCGGTCCAATCGACCGATAACGGCAGGCTGCCAAGCTCTTGTGCCTGCAGCGTTGCCGGCACGTCAATGGAGGCGCCTGGCAGGAGCAAGGATGCTTTTCCACGGGCGTCCAGGAAATTCACCTCCATATCGCGCAGAGACAAGGCTCCGCGGTTGGTCAGCGTGGCTGTGAGCACTGTCGAAACGTCCAGTGAAATTGAAACCGGTGCCAGTGTGGCCATCACCTCCGTCGCTTCCAGCAGCCTCGCGCTTTCTGCCTGCGCCCGACTTTGCAGCTCTGCTAAAAACTCCTTTGCGAGTTTCCGGACCGTCTCCAATACCAACCGATCGGTCTCCAAGGTGAATCCCCCTTCTGAGAACTTGATGGTCGTCAAAGCCGAAACCAATTTTTGGTGTTCTGCCAGGAACCGTGCCAGCCAACCTTGAAGCGCGGCAAACCGGTCCCGATTGTCCGGTAAGGTAATCACAGAATGCAGATCCTCCACAAGAGCCGAGGTCTCTTCCCACCATCCCGTCAATTGTCCGGCGGGCGCTTCATGCAGCCACTCTTGAATGGCGTCAACAACGGGCTCCAATGGAAGATCGGCATCACCTTCCGCCAAATGGGCCTTGCGACAAAAGGCTCGCACCGTTTCATTTTCCAAGAGAAAGCGCACCGTCGCGTCCCCCCGGGGGCCGCTGGCCAAAACCTGAGGCAGCAACTCGAGGTCATGACCCCCAAGCAAATGCTCGGTGATCGCTGATTGAAGGTGCTTCGGTGCGATCGGCACAGGCACGCCCCTCAGATCTTCGATTCGGAGATACTTAATTGTGCTGCCGATAGTCAGAGTCGCCAAGTGTTGCTGATACAATTCGCTGGCCAGCAAGCCCGCGAGGAATTCAGCTGCGGTCCCTTCACCTGGAGTTGCAATCCCAACGTTGCTGGTTGCGACTATCTCAGGGGAATCACCGAGAATGTCCGGGCGATAAATATTGATTCGACCAATCGTGCCAACGCGCGAGATCAGCACGTCGTTGTTGCTTAGCACGGCGGACGCCTTGATTTCACGTCCATTGCAGGTGACGGACAGTTCGCGGAAAACGCTCAGAAACTTAGCAGTAACGCGCCTCTTGCTCTCCTTCCACCGCTTTTCCAATTTGCCAGGCAGCACCAAATCCGGAAGCCGTGGGTTAAGTATTGCAAGAAAGCCCGCTTTTTTTCGGGAAAGATCCGCAACCCGCAGCAGACGCACACCGGGTTTCTCGTCATCCTTGAGGTCTTTCACCAACTTGGCCAATTTGCGGTCGTAGACGATTCCGCGATTTACTTCAGCAATGTCAGAGAGTTTTCCCACACGAATCTCGGGCTGGCTCGCAGCCAACGCGCTTAGAGCTATAAACAAACTGCTCTGGCCGGAAGACGGCGTCTTCCAGGTGAATCGGAATCGATCCATGGCAATCTGTGCAATGGGGACAAAGCCCGTCTGCTGCTTGGAGAGGGCAGAATCGGGCGAGGCAATTGGTTCGCCGTGTCCCTCGGCAGCAACAGCGGCCAATCCGAGCAGTTCGGCATCGACATCAGATTGCGGCTCTGAGATGCCAACAGTTTCAGAAGGTTGACCGTTATTCGAAAGAGTCTCAAAACGCTGCGCTTTGGGCAAACCGGCAATGGCACGCACCGTATTACAGAGCATAGAAAGTTTAGAGTCGGTGCGGGATTCGTCAGCCTCAAGGCAGTTGCCCATCGTCGCTTCGCTGGCAAGAAACACCGCTCGTCCTGGAGGCACGGCTCGCACGAAAAAGAGAGATGTGGGTTCCTTGCTACCTTCAAACCCCAGGTGGTCTGGAATGTCCAGCACCGCGTCAACGCGCCAGTTCTCTAACAGCCACTTACGCACCTTCGCTTCAGTTCCGATGCCTGAGCAGAAGCTGCGAGGCATCAGGAATAAGGCGCGTCCTCCCGTCTTGAGGGAACGCGACACCCGTTGCAATGTGACCTCCCCGACCCTTCGCGAAGGCACCGGGACATCCTTTTGGATTGAGACAAAATCGCTTCTAAGCGCGGGAACCGCAAATGCCCAGTCGAATCCTTGCCCTGATTCCGATTCCAGCAGTTCGCGCCCCAAGGGCTCCTCAATGCCCCAGCATAGCATCGTGGTGACGTCGAAGGAATGAGAGCGCCAGTCGCGCCCACCGAGACGAATTCCATGACGGGTAAACTCTGTGGACCGCTCCTTTGGAAACCGTTGGGATAGCTGGCTCAAACTCCGAACAAGGTTTAGAAAAAGTCTGGACTGACCGCCCGAAACGAAAAGGCCACTCTCGTCAGCGCCGGGGTCTAGCAACTGACCAATTGCAGCCTCAAGCTTCTCACTGACATCACCGCCGTGTTCGCCAAATGAATGTGAATCATCGGGTTTTCGAGACTCGTGTAGAAGGAGCTGCCACCCCGGCAAAAACCATTTAGTGAAAGTTGGGGGATGATCCCCTGCATGGCGGCTCAGAAAATCGGCAGCTCTTTCCACTACATGCTCGCGGTAGCCTTCGTTGATATAGATAGACCTCCGGAGTTCACGACTTCGGAACGGCCAATCCTTTCGAGCGGCCTCGTGAGTCTTCATCCATTCCGTGAGCCCAGCAAGCCCTCCCGAGACCCAGCTCAGAACCCAGTTCTTTGGAAGTTGATCGA
This sequence comes from Verrucomicrobiota bacterium, assembly GCA_043783015.1. Lineage (GTDB taxonomy): Bacteria > Verrucomicrobiota > Verrucomicrobiia > Verrucomicrobiales > Verrucomicrobiaceae > VFKE01. Next base: position 7,037 of record JAYVZW010000299.1, on the reverse strand, counting down.
AAGTCTCGCCCCTTGCTTCACGCTCGGCTCTTTCAAATGCATCCCGTTCATCTAGCATGAGGAGACGTCCGAGGTTGGCGACGACATCCGTGTCCTCGTCGATGTCGATATGGCGTTCGGACCGCTCGTCCAGAAAGACCTGCCACTCGGGCGCGGCCTCGGCCTGCGAGGAGGTGCTGGAACTGGAGTTGATTGATGACATTGAGAATATTACTGACCCTGAGCCGCCTTGGACTGGATCTTGATGACGGGGGAGGAGGTGAGATGCAACATGGCCACAGGTGATTTGTGCTTCAACGAATACGCTGAATGTGTCTTGGCACAGATGTCTTGCCACATATTAATTCGCATATACCATATCTTTTTAGTTATGATTAATAAATTACTGTCTCAATCCGGTCTGTCACTCGACCGGCTCAAGACTTTTTGCCTAGTCGCCGAGTCAGGCGGCGTGACCAAAGCCGCGGGCGGTGATACCAGCAAACAACCGCTGTTCAGCCGGCAGCTCAAGGAGCTTGAGACATTTTTTGGAGTGGCCCTCCTGCATCGTGCTGGCCGAGGCATGACACTCACCGATGCCGGTAGAAAGCTGCATCAACTCGCACGTGACTATTTCGGGGCCTTGACCGATTTCAAGAGTGAATGCGAGACTCAACCCGTCCATCTGCGAATCGGCGCTGGCGACAGTGTGATCCAGTGGCTGCTGCTGCCGCGGTTCGATCAATTGCGTCGGAAGCTGCCGGGCGTCCGTTTGAGTTTGCTGAATTTGCCGACGCGTGAGATCGGAGAAAAGCTCGCGGACGGACAGATCGAACTGGGCGTGATGCGGAAGGATTCCATCCCTCGACGCTTCAAGAGTCTCGCGCTTGGCAAAATGGAGTTCGCTCTCTTCGCCCCTGTGCGTCTGGGGCGGGCTGGCCGGAATCCCAGCTGGGCGGAGGTTCTCAAATCCACGCCGATTGCCATCTTGGAGGGCGCCGGGGCGTTCCGCAAAGAACTGGAACGAATCGCGCAGGAGCTTGGAATTCAACTTCGGATTGAACTGGAGTGCTCGTCGTTCCCGATCGTAGCCAAGGCGCTTCAGTGCGCCAAGCTGGCCGCGATCCTGCCAACCTTGGCAAGTCAGGATTTGGGCAAGGCTGACTTCGTTCAAATCCCAGCCCCGCGCATTTCGCGCTTAAACCGCGAGTTGGCGCTAGTTTGGAGTCCACGTGTTGGTCAGGTGCGCGAAATAGTCCCACGTGCCGCCCGCTTCTTTGCTGAAGCTTGGAAAATAGTATAGACGCTGGATTTTGATCTCCTTCGTCAGTCAGCCTTATCCAGAAGACATTTTTCCAGCAGGTGCTCCACACGTCCCCCGCCTGCACGGAAGCTGGCTTCTGATAATGAAATCGGTGCTTCGGTGTTCGGTCGAATTGCTTGGTAGAGACGCATTCTCGTTTTGCATGTGCCCGGAAAGTCACTGTCAAAACTGCCAAAAGCCCCGTCATCGCACGCTTTTGGCAGTTTTGACAGCTTTGACAGTTCATCTATCGACCCTGGAGAACACTCCCGGGTGCGCGGTGTAGTCGGTAGTTTTCCTGCCGTCCGTGAATCGCAATGTGGCAGTCAGCCAGCCGTGATCAACGAGCAACTCAAGCGCAGCATCGACGATTTTGGAATCGGTGAGCCCGCTCCAATTTGGGCGTTTCACTTCTCTTGCCGTGAACTCGGCCATTAAGTCTTTTGACTTGATGCGGGCGAGCAATGACTTGGCAGCCGTGAGTGTGAGGTTGTTGCCGCCACCGTAAACGCGCAGGGCATGTGCCTTCAGATATGGCAGCCAAGCGAGGGCACGGTTGACGCATGCTACCGACACTGCAGGCTGATCTGCTTCTTCGGCGAGGTGCCATAGAAGCGACAACCCAGCGACCAGCTTTCTATATTTGATGAAGTGCGACTCCACTGCCGGAGACATGCTGTTCTCCCGCACGCATTTTCGAATGTCATTCGTTTCCTCCACGAGCCAATCGTCGAATGCTTTGGCGGCTTCTGGCGTGCAACGCAGGTAGGCGTCGCCAGTGTGAGGATCGCGTTCTGCCCCCACATATCGATCTCCAGTGGTGTTTTCGAGGCGCTCGAAAAGTCCCATGACTGCTGCAAAAGCAGCGGTATCTGGCTCGGCATCACGGGAAACGTATTCTCCTTGATCGTCTGGCCAGACAAGCAGTTGGAAGCGCTGAAGCCATCCGTCGTCCTCAGTGGATTCGGATAAAGCACCACTGACTAAGGGAGCCAACTTGCCCGGTTGGATCCCGCCACAGACCGACACACAACACTTCTCAACGCGCATGTTTTCACCACGTCCTATCCGGTCCACCGTGACGGGCGTGCTGCCATTCCATCCGGCAAGCAGAAAGGCGCGGAGTGCCTTGCCTCGCGCATCATCATCCATTTGCGCCAGCAGTTTTGTAAGTTCGTCATTGGACAGCATGATTCCGGTGGCGTTTTTCTTCGCGGTGAGAATCTTGTGAAGAACTTCGGGCGTTGCGTCTTGGGAAGTGAACCGACGGCAGCTAGGCTCTACCAGTTCACTGCCTTGCATCAATGTGGCCCCGTTCGGTTCCGACCCTCTTCGTGCCGCCTTGGTTGCCTCTGCAATCGCAACGTCACGCTTTATTTTTGCGACGGCGAATTTCTGCCTCCATTCCGCCATATCATGTTCGTGTTGCTTGTTCGCGGCTGTTTCCATTTGGGTCAGTGGAGCCGTGCCTGCAGTGAGCGATGACGTTTTGAGCGTAGATGGTCGACCGACGATACCTCCCCACATATTTGGGTATACCACCCAATTATCCTTGCTTTTGGGACGCAGCCCAATGCGGTTACCAACGACGGTGCCAAGGGAACAAAGAAGCGGGACAGCCACGAATGAAGCATCGACCTGCAACCTTCTCGAACAGTCGAGGACGTAATCCCGCAAAACTGCGGGTAGCAAGCTGTCCGCATCGAATAACGACACTGGGCTCAGACCGTTAGGTAAGGGCTTGGGTGTTGGCAACTCTATCGCTAATTGTGTAACGTGGTTGCTATCGCACTCATCTGTAGGCGAGAGCTTAGTGGAGGATTCCGGTTCAAAGAATCTAGTCCAGTCGATTGCGTGTGGGTCTTTCATTTGCTTAAGGTGTAGGGGTTAAAAAAATGGACGGTTTGGCGGGTTGCTGGTTTGTTTTTTTCTGGATCGGCGGGGCGGGTGCCATCAGGCATCCTCACAAACTGGCAAGGCGTCCATGTGGCAGGGTCGGCCCCTAACTCGCACGCGAGCCTGAAAAACAGCTCCTGTGTCTCTTTCGATGCGTTGATGACGTTATACCAGCTGTGAAGACTTTTCCCTCCGCTCGATACCACGAGCGAAAGCGGGGCAAGAGTCGCCAACTTTTCGACGATTGCGGCCTGTTCATCCTTGGTTCCTTCGTCGAACTCGATCACAGCGAAATTTCGCTTCCCTGTGTTTGCGAGACAGCGGTAGGATTCCTTGCCTTGCTGATTCAATCCCATGACGGCCGTCATGGGCGAGGGAACAACAAATTGTTGCAGGCTCATATCCTGCTTCAGCCACTCGCTAAGCGGTTTTGTAATCGCGGTTGCATTTGTCATGCCCGCGCAGAGCAGACTGTTACGAGGGAATAACTTGGCCAGCAGTTCATTTGTCATTGGCCCTCCATCGCAACGGTGCGGTGAGGATTCACATAGGTCAGCTAGCCCAAAGCCGTTCATCCCAGTGAGCACGGCCTCACGCAGTTTCTCATTGCACTTTGGCCAGCGGGGCGCAAACGCGGTTGTGGATGCTTGTCCTTTCCCCCCGGGCCGCCATGCAGTCGCCTTTGAATTGGTCACTGCATCGATCATCTCCTTCGTCGAAACTGTCCTGCCACAATTAGCCAGGGCCGTTGCCAGAAGGGCGCAAATGTCCGGTTCGCTGCGGTGCGCGTGGAGTTGTCGCGCCATTTTATAAAGCCAGTGGTGGACGCCGTCGCCATGGCGTGGCGGGGAGGCCAGCAGATCGCGAAGGAACAGTGGGAGGGGCTGAGCGCCCTTCGCGTTGATGATTCCACCTTCCTTCATCTCTCCAGAGTCAGGATGAGCTTGCGGCTGTTTTATCAGCGATCTGCAGGCAGGATGATCTTGCGGCAGTTCGTTATTTAGTGTATGGTTATCCGTATCAATATTATGCATATGCGTGTGTGTGTTGATGTTTAACGGGCTACCGGAGTGTCACCTCCGGTGGCTCAGCTTTTTTACCTGCCTAGAAGGCGGTCGATTTCTGTCACGGGAACCAGGACGTGCCTCAGGACACGGCACGGCTTAATTTCACCGCGTTTTATTAAACGGCGGAGTGATGTCCCGCTGATGCCAAGGATGGCAGCGGCTTCGTTTAACTTGTATGCGCGCCTAGAGGACGTGCCCGGTGGATTTAGATGAGTTTTGATCATATGAGCAGACTCACCGGGAAAAAATTAGGGCCAAAGTGCAAACTCGCGGGCCACTTTGCACTTGACAACTTGGCCCGCTAATGCCCGGGCCAGAAATATATGGAAGACAAGGGGCAACAGATAGTGATGGGTTCAAATATCCCCTACCCGCAACCGGTAGTTCCGCCTGTAATCAGTTGATTATTAATGGGGAAGGCAGACCCAGCACAGCGGAACGACCGTCCGCCATCTGACTGGCCTGACCAGCACCAAAGTCGACATGATTCCTCAGTTCTTATCGAATTCTGCCCAGAGAAGACTTGGCCAGCGATAAAACCACTCGCTATCAAGTGTCCGTGTCAGTAAATCAATTTCAGGCATCTCCTTGGCCAGCCATCGCAATGGAACGGCTCCTTGAGATTGTTGCTTGCACAGAACGGTCTTCAGTCTGGTCAATGCGCCCTCGCTGTCGGTGGGAAGCTTGAGTTCTCTCGCGATGACGGAAAGCTTCGCGGAATCGCACCCGATCAGCACATCCTCCAACCATGGCAACCTGTTCAACTCGTCCGCAAGACGGTTGTATTCTTCCTCCAGAGTTGTCAGCATCGGGTTGGGTGCCAGCTGCCCTTCAAGTGGTCCAATCTCCAAAAATCCCATGGCCCAGCCCAGTTGCGTAATACCATCAAAGACGACCAAGGCATCCGAAGCTGCTTTCGCGGAGGCTGCCGTCACTTTGAGTTCATTATCTAAAACGGTTCGGAGTGCGATGAGGTCCTTCCATTTGATCAATGGATGATATTTTTTCGGCCAGGCTAGTAGCGAGATGAATTCGTGAAAAGCAGCAGCGTTAAACGGCTTGCGGGTCTTGGAATTATTTTTTTTGAATTCCGCAAGATATTCATCCTCCGTCGGCTTACGCTTTAGCTTAACTTTGAGCTTATCAAAACATCTGGTGCCTTGTCGCAACAGCGTGCCAGGAAATACATCGAGTCCCATTTCTTCGACGGACCGTGTGAAGGTTGTCCTGTCAATGAATGGACCCAGCTCGTTGGATTGGCTCTTCCACACTTTCTTTAGCAATTCATCGACCTTCACTTGACCAGAACTACCTAAATTTTTGTTGGCCGCAGGAACCGCGTGGGATTTCCAAAGGCTTTTGCGCAGTTCTTCCAGGGCAGGTGGGCGGTGAAACTGTCGGCAAAACTCCAGGTGGGCCAGCCAGATATCCACGCCAATTTTCGAGTGCGGGGACTTTTTACATTCATCAATTTTGGACATCAGAGACCCCATTTCGATGATAACGTTTTGCCCTTCGTCCAACGCCAGCGCTTGAAGCTGTTTGTGGAGAGTTATAAACGGCGCTTTATCATCGGGGGGCTGGCTGTCCTCCCAGTTTAATTTGTAATGGTCGTCCTCACCTCTGGCCAACTTGAGTGCTTCCTGATATCGAAGCGCAAAGGCAAAATGAGGATGAGTGATCAGTTCCCCATATACAAAGTAGCAGAACCTGCGACCTCCCGGGAGCTTGGCTGGATTCGTCGATGGTTTCTTCTGTGGCATGCAGCCAGACCAACACACGACGGCTCAGCATGTCAACTTTGCGGCCATTGAATCGTGGTGGGGTTGTCGGACATGGGAGTATGTGCCCAAGATCAGTTTGCCACCGTCCTTGTGCCCTTGCCAGTCGGCGATCACCTTCACGTCAATGCCCAACTCGATACAGCGGGTGATGAACATCCGTCGCAGCGAGCGTTGGCTGTAGGGAGGAAATCCAAGCCTTTTACAGGCACCGCTTAGAGCCTTTTTCCCGTCCTTGATGACGAAAAGTTTTTGGTCATGCGGCATGTCCTCGACTTTCATTTGCGTTAACAATGGTTTCAGCTGCGGGAACAGGGCGATTTCATACGGGCTCGAGGTTTTCACTCGGTAAAGATGGATACGACCCTTTTTGAAATCAATGTCACTGCGGGTCAGGTTTCCCATTTCCGCCTGACCTGTTCCGGCTAGCCCCATGAATTCGAGAAAATAGGCGCTGTCGATGGCGTCCGCGTTGTGCGGCTGGTCGCGGACATTGATGATGATCTTTTGGAATTCTTCAAAGCTCGGCGTGATGCGCTTCGGCTTGATGATCTTCTTGCCTTTGATCGAGAGCGCGGGGGAATCTGCGATGAGCTTGTCGTGGACCGCGAGATCGAACATCCCCTTGATGCATTGCAGGTAGAGATTGTATGACGCGTAGCCAAAGTCATAAGACGCGAGCCAGGCCTCGAGCGAGGATTTTCGAATTTTGGAGATCTGGCAGTCGGGACCATGTTGGAAATCGTCGAGCAGCTTCGTGACAATGTCCGCTTTACGCCGACGCGTCCTGAGACTTTGGCTAGCGACTGTTGCCAGAAACCGCTTGGAAAGCTCCTTGAGTGTGATCCTTCCTGCGGAAGTATCCGTTCTCCCCAAGCTCTGCTTGAGGTCGGATAGCTTACGCTTTGCGGCAGCCCGGTCGGTCGTCTCCAAGGAGGTCCTTTTCTGCTTGCCGTGCTGTTTGAGCAGTGCATAATAAACGCCGTTAGATGAGTATCGATAAAGACATTC
>JAYVZW010000298.1:0-4822 GCA_043783015.1 Verrucomicrobiota bacterium | reverse complement strand
AGATTGAGCGCTTCAGAAAAGTGGTCGCGCAAGCACATGTCGGCGGGCTGCATCCCCGCTGGGTTCATCTCGATAACAGCGCGGGCATGCTCGGATTTCCCCAAACGGCGGAGTTGTGCAATCTCGCGCGGCCCGGCCTCGCGCTCTACGGGGTCTCGCCGCAGCCCGCGCAACAACTCTTGCTCAAGCCGGTGCTGATGTGGAAGACGCGCGTCATACTGGTGCGCGAGCTGCCCGCCGGCCACGGCATCAGCTATGGTCGCGCTGATAAGCTCAAGCGAAATTCTCGCGTGGCCACGCTGGCCTGCGGTTATGCAGACGGTTACCCGCGCCAGCTCTCCTGCAATGGAGCGTCCGTGTTGATTCATGGCCGACGCTGTCCCATCCTGGGCCGGGTCACGATGGACCAGATCATGGTGGATGTGACCGACCTTGGCCAACAGGCTGCTGTGGGGGATGAAGTGGTGCTGATGGGAACGCAGGATGGCGTTACGATCCCGGTCGAAGAACTCGCCTCTAAAGCTGGAACCATTCCCTGGCATATCTTCACCAGCATCACCGCCCGTGTGGAGCGGGTGATGAAATCGTGAGCAGACCGGCTGGTTTCCAGGGGCTACAGCAACGTGCTGTCGTCGCCGCGTTCAAGTTTGCCGATTTTCTTTTTGATGATTTCGAGCTGCACGGTCATTTCGTGGAGGGACTTGATGCAGTCACCCTGCGTTTCCGCTTCGTTTAGGGCGGAAAGCGCGGGGTGGATTTTCATGAACTGGAGCGCGATGGTTTTCGCGGCTTCACGAATTTGGGCGATGGCGGCGGGGCGATCCATGGAAATATTCAAGAGACAAGATTGCTAGATGCAAGATTTATGGTCGGGCGAGAATGAGAGAGAGCAGACATTGGGAGCTTGAATCTTGAATCTTAAACTCTTGTATCTTCTATCTTATGAAATAGCTCAGGTTCTCCAACTCCACGGCAAGGTCCACGTTATTGACGACGACGTTTTTGGATACTTCCAACACCACCGGCGAGAAATTCAAAATGGCTTGGATGCCGGATTCGATCATGCGATTGACGACCTCCTGGGCGTGGGCGGCTGGGACGGTGAGAATGGCCATTTTTATTTGTTGCTCGCGGATGAAGCTCGAAAGTTTGGCCGCGTCGAGCAATGGGGTCTTCAGTCCCTTCATGCGGCCTGGATCAGGCTTGATGTCGAAGGCGGCGACTATCTCAAAACCCTCTTTCTGGAAGCCGCCGTAGCGCAGAAGGGCCGCACCAAGGTTGCCGACGCCGATGAGAATGACGGGCTGCAGATGCGAGCGCCCGAGCACCTCGTTGATGGCGCCGCTGAGACCGTCCACATTGTAACCGAGACCGCGCGTGCCGAATTGTCCGAAGTAAGTGATGTCCTTTCGGAGCTGCGTGGGCTTGACGCCTGCGGCCTTGGCGAGTGCCTCCGAGGAGACCGTATCAACATGATTCTCTTTCAAGCGCTGCAGGCATCGCTGATAGATGGAGAGGCGGTAAACGGTCTTGCGGGGGATCTCCAGTTTATGCACTTGTGAAAATTCACGCGATCACCAAAAAATCAATCGGACAGTTAGCGCAGAAATTTTTCATCGCACCGCCCAGCGCAACAGTTCCGTGCCCCAGGTCTCCATGAGTCGAAGAACACCAAGGACCACCGCGCCTGCGCCCAAGCCTATGAGAATGATCTCAAAAATTTTCACCAACGCCAGCGTGCTGCCCGCCACGCCAATTGCTTCGAGCGTGGCAAACTCGCGTCGCCGCATTTTAAACGACAGGGCGAAGACCAGTGCGGCAATGAGAATCACTGCGACGCCCAACACGGCCAGCAGCACCAGCGCCAGCTCACGAGCCTGAAACAACGCGGTGAGCAGCGCATCCATCTGCTCAGTGGGACGGACAAGCTGGGTGCTGTTGGTGGAATTCAGAAACTTTCCCAGCAAAAGGGCCCGGGACTTTTCATCATGTGGCACGCAGAGAATGGCAGTGAGCGGAAAAAATGCGGGATCGCCGTGAAAATGGAAGCTGGCCATGTTCTCAGCAGTGACTTCAGTGAACATGCGCACAGCGTTGGTTACCGCGATGTTGTCTTCGCGCTTTTCCAGCACGCTTTTCGGATCAGAATTTTTTACCACGTCTTCATGACCATGGGCGATACCGGCCATGAGCCACGATGTTTTTACATCCACAAAAACGGCATCATCATCCGCCGAGTGCGATTCGTCGAGCACGCCCGTGATGCGCATTTTTAAAGGATACGCCCCGGCCAGATCAAACACTTGTTCAGGCGATGAATACATAAACTCGCCCGGATGCAAATCACGCGTGCGCGCCACCCTGGCACCAACCATGCAGTCACCGAGACGCGTCAGCATCTGTCCATCGGCGATCCGCAGATTCCGGAAGGAGAAGTAGTCGAGCGAGGTGCCGACGATGGGTGCCTCTTGCGAATGAAAATGCACATGAAGCGGAATGGCTCCGGCCATTCGGGTTGCGCGCAGAACGTCCATTTGACCTGCCGGAATGGTATCAACTCCGCTCCTGCGAAAGTAGAGCGCGTTCAGTGTCAGCTCCAGGGCGCTGCCCTTGGCTCCTAACACCAACGGCGTGACCTCGGCGCGGGTGCGGAACTCGGACTGTGCGATGCTGACCATGCCGCGCACGAGAAGAGGCAGCGCCAGCGTGAGACCCAGCGACAAGGCCAGCAACACGGTGCGTGTGCGATGATGCGCAATGTAACGCCACGCCAGATGAAGACTGCCGCCCGCACTCATGAAATCCAGCCCCCCGTATTCACCATGCGGTCGAGGCGCGCGAAAATTTCCGCATCATGCGTGACCACGACCAGCGCGGCATTTTTTTGCGCGGCGTATTCCTTCAGCAAATCCACGACCAGCAGTTTTCGCTTTTCATCAAGAGATGCGGTTGGCTCATCTGCCAGCACCACTTGTGGCGAATGCGCCAAAGCGCGCGCGACCGCGACTCGTTGACGCTCGCCCTGGGAAAGCTCGTCAGTCAGCCGGCCCCAGTGCTTTCCAATTTCCAATCGCTCCGCCAGATTTTTCGCGCGGGCCGGAAGTTCTCCATCGGACAATCCACCGAGTCGCGATGGTAGAAGAATATTGTCCTTCACCGTGAGGTAATCCAGCAACGCGAAATCTTGAAACACGAGTCCAAGTTTTCGCAACCGGAGCGCGCGCAAGGCTCCCGCAGTCAGACTGGCCACGCTCTTATCGCAGATGCTGACGCAGCCGCTGTCGGGCCTGAGGATGCCGGAGAGCAGGCGAAGAAAAGTGGTTTTGCCTGTGCCGCTGGGTCCGGCGATGCCCACGGTTTCACCTGCGCTCACAGAAAAATCCGGCACGCTCAGGGAAAATTCGCCGGAGTCATAGGCGAACCGGAGATCGCGGACGGAGATCATGGCCTCATCAAACGACAGGAGATGATTTGTGCAAAGCTATTCGTCCGCGCCGAGCTTGGCCTGCGTTTGTTCAACCTCTTCACTGGCCTTGGTCCAGGAAGAAAAAGTTTTTTCCAACTCATGCTCCGCCACGGCGAAGCGCGCGGTCGCCACGCGCATGTTCGTGGCATCGGCAGCGAAGTCGGCATTGGTCATGTTAACGATCAGCGCGGCTTTCTCTTCCTCAAATTTTGCAATGACGCCCTCTATGCTGGCCAGCTTGTCTTGCAAGGGCTTCAGCACACGAAGGCGTTCCTGCCGTCGTTGTGCTTCCTGCTTTCGGCGCTCTTTAGCGTTGTGAGAATCACCCGTGCTATCCCGTGAAACGGACACGGGCGACGCCACCGGACCTGCTGTGGCGCGCGCGTTGTCCGCAGCTTTCTTTTCGAGATAGTAACTCAGGTTGCCGACATACAATTGCGGTGGCTGACCGCTGCGGAACTCCAGCGTCTTGGTCACGATGGGATCAAGGAAATCGCGATTGTGGGAGACGATGACATAGCTGCCGTCGTAATCCGCCAGAGCCCGCTGCAGGACGGCCTGGGAGCGCATGTCCAGGTGGTTGGTCGGCTCGTCCAGAATAAGGAAATTCGACGGTGTGAGCAGCATGTTTGCCAACGCCAGACGCCCGCGTTCGCCGCCGCTGAGCACTTTTACTTTTTTCAAAACATCGTCCCCACGGAATAGAAAGCAGCCGAGCAGCGTGCGCAACTGGGCCTCGGAAAGCCCCTTGGAATTTTTCTCGATTGTCTCCAAAACCGTCTTCGTGCCGTCCAGCGCATCAGCGTGGTCTTGCGAGTAATAGGCGATGCGCACGTTGTGCCCGAGCGTGCGCGTGCCTCCGGTTTGTTTTTCCACGCCCGCGAGAATCTTGCTGAACGTGGTCTTGCCCGCGCCGTTCACGCCGACGATGGCGATGCGGTCGCCCTTGCTGATCTCAAAGTCCAGCGGCTGCAAAATATTGCGCACACCATCGTAACTCTTCGCGAGCTGTTCGAGACGGACAACGGTCTGCCCGCTTTGCGGAGGCTGGGGGAACTTGAATCCGATCTCGTCGTCCTCGTCCTCCAGTTCGATGCGCTCCACCTTGTCGAGCTGTTTCACGCGGCTCTGCACCATGGAGGCTTTGTTGGCCGAGGCGCGGAAGCGGTCGATGAAGCGCTGCGTTTTCGCAATTTCCTTCTGCTGGTTGGCGGCGGCGCGTTCGAGCTGCTCGCGACGCGAGCGGCTTTCGCGCACGAAGAATGAGTAGTTGCCGTTGTAAAGATTCACCCGGCCCTGCTCAAAGGCGAGGGTGCGGTTGGTCAGATTGTCGAGCAGCCTGCGGTCGTGGCTGAT
>JAYVZW010000297.1:0-4827 GCA_043783015.1 Verrucomicrobiota bacterium | reverse complement strand
CCGACGCGCTGGAAGAAATATAAGCGTCTCCCATGCGATCTGCGTTGCGATTCAGCCTTCAGCCTTCATCCTTTCTTACATGCCCCGCATCCCGGAAGAAACACTGCAGCAAATCCTCGCGGCCACGGATATCGTGGACCTCGTCGGTCGCTCGGTGAAGCTGCGGCGCGTCGGCACCAGTTGGCGCGGGCTGTGTCCCTTTCATCAGGAAAAAAGCCCGTCCTTCTATGTGCATCCACACCGGAATTTTTATCACTGCTTCGGCTGCGGCGCGTCTGGCACGGCCATTCGTTTCGTCATGGAGCACGATGGCCTGGCGTTCATCGAGGCCGTGCGGCGACTGGGCGAAGCTGCGGGCATCCGCATCGAGGAGGAAGTCTGGAATGAAAACGCCGAGCGCGATGCGAAAGTGCGCAAAGCCATTCTCAAAGTCCATTCGGACATCGCTGAGTGGTATCATATCCTGCTGATGAAATCGCCCTCCGCCGAACCCGCGCGGGCTTACCTCAAATCACGTGGCATCAGTCCGGCGACCGCGAAGAACTGGCAGATGGGCTATGCGCCCAATGGCGGCGATCCGTTGCGGGAATGGGCGCTGGAAAAAAAATATACGGAGAACCTGCTCGTCGCCGCTGGCATCCTGGCGCGCGGTGACGAGGACTCCTCCCGTCCTGGCGAGACCTATCCGCGCTTTCGTCATCGCCTCATGTTTCCCATTCGGAACGACTACGGCGAGGTCATCGCCTTCAGCGGTCGCTTGCTTGATCCCGAAGCGAAATCAGCGAAATATCTCAACTCCCCGGAGACGGTCATCTTCAGCAAGAGCAAGATCTTCTTCGGTCTCGACAAATCCAAGCGCGCGATCATCAAGGCCGGACGCGCCATCGTCTGCGAAGGCCAGCTTGATCTCATCACCGCGTTTGAGCACGGATTTGAAAACGTCGTCGCGCCCCTCGGCACGGCCTTCACGGAATTTCATGCGCGCACATTAAAGCGCCACGCCGAGGAAGTTGTGCTCTGCTTCGACTCCGACTCCGCGGGGTTTAAAGCAGCCGAGCGTGCCTTTGTCATCCTCGCGCCCACCGGCATCATCGTGAAAGTCGCACCCCTCCCACAAGGAGAAGACCCGGACTCACTCATCCGTCATCAAGGTGCCGATGTCTTCAAAGCCAAGCTCGATGATGCGCGCGATTTCTTTGACCACATGATGGATTTCGCGGGCGAACACCGGAACCTGAATGAAACACGGGAGAAGACCAAGTTCGCCGCTGACATGGCAGAAATGATCCGCCTGCTTGACAACAACATCGCGCGTGATGCGGCCATCCAAAAAGTGTCGCTGCGCCTCGGCATTCCAGAAAGTGATTATCGGCGGCAGATTGCGCGGCTTGCGAAAACAGCACCGCAAACTTCCCGTGTCACCTCCAATACGACTGAGCCTGCACAACCTCTGCCGCCCCAGGACAAAACAGCGCTGCTGCTGGTGCGTCTGGCTTTATCGGATGAGGAAATCCTGCGCTGGTTGCGCCAGAACGAACACGCCCAGATCGTTGATGAAGTCGGCGGCACGGAATTGCTGGGGCTGATCTGGCGTTCAACGACCGATCTGGCCGACCCTACAAAAATCGCCGCATTCATGAGCACCCTGAGCCGCGAGGAGGAGCTGGCGCTCAGCCGTCTGCTGTCACAGCCGAAAGTTCCCGGGGGCTTGACGGATGCGCAGCATGCGCTGGAAGCACTGGAAACCAAGCGGCTGCAAAATCGTTATCAACGCGCACAGACCCAGCTCAAGAAGCCGGGATTGAGTGCGGCACAGATCGCGCAACTCTTTGCGGAAACGCAGCATCTCAAAGAATGTCTTGACCGTCGCTCACGACTTCCAGATATTCCTCCCACATTCGGTTAAATGAGCGCGCCCGCAAACAACAGGGATTCCAGTCCCTCAAGGAACACAGGAGCAGCGGCCAACACTTCCCAGGGCTCCACGCCCAGGCGCAAGCGTGGCCGGCCACGGAAAGCTGCGCCACCAAACCATTCTGCGCCGCCCGCCGCAGCCCTCGGCGATTCTGGAAGCCGCAGAGGACGCCCGCCAAAAATCGCCCGCACCATCGCCCCTCCTCCGCCCTCGCACTCGGACATCAACAGTCCGCAGATTCAAGAGAAGCTTCGCTACCTCATCCGCCTCGCGAAGGAACAGGACACCCTCACCTTTGACGATCTCAATGAATCGCTGCCAAAAGGATTCGTTACGCCCGATCTTCTGGATGAAATCATCACCCGCTTGCGCAGCCTGGAAATCGAAGTCGTTGAGCCCATTCAAGTAGATAGCGTGAAGCCCAAGCGCTCGTCGAATGCTGATGACGAAAGGAACGCCCCGGAAGAACCTGAAGAGATCGGGCAGTTCGACGTGCTCGACGATCCGGTGCGCATGTATCTCAAGCAGATGGGCCAGGTTGCCCTGCTCACGCGCGACCAGGAAATCATTATCTCCAAGCGCATTGAAAAAGCCGAGGCTGGCCTCTGGCAGCGACTCCAGCATGTTGGTTTCATTGCCACGGAATACCTTCAACTTGGCGAGGGCCTGATGGGTGGCGAGGAGCGCTTTGACCGGCTCGTCCTCGACCGCAAGATTGAGGATCGCGACAGCTACTTCCGCAAGCTCCAGCAAAATTGCGACCAGGTCCGACAGGTCATCAGCGACGCCACCACGCAGTATCGCTCCATCATGGACGGCCCCGCGCGCAAGCAAATCTCTCTGACAAAAAAATTCGACGCCACCAAAGCGGCCCTTTTCAAGCTTTGCGGAAAGTTCTATTTCAAACAAAAAACCAACGAGGATCTGGTCGCGGTGCTCAGGCAGCGCTTGGTGGAACTCGATAACATTGAGGCTGAAGAAGCCCGCTCGCCCGGTCACCCGGATGTGCGCAAGGCGCGCGAGGAATTCCAGCTCGCTGCCTGGATGACCCCGGTAAACTTTCGCCAGACCGTGACCGACGCCCTCCAGTTAAGTAATGAGTCCACCAAGGCAAAAACAGAAATGGTCGAGGCCAATCTCCGCCTGGTCATTTCCATCGCCAAGAAATACACCAACCGCGGGCTATCCTTCCTCGACCTCATTCAGGAAGGCAACATGGGCCTGATGCGCGCCGTGGAAAAATTTGAATACAAACGCGGCTACAAGTTCAGCACCTACGCCACCTGGTGGATCAGGCAGGCCATCACCCGCGCCATCGCCGATCAGGCCCGCACCATCCGCATCCCGGTGCACATGATCGACACCATCAACAAGCTCCTGCGCGTGCAGAAGCAACTGGTGCAGGAACTCGGACGCGATCCCTCACCAGAAGAAGTTGCCGAGGAAATTCACCTGCCCGTCGAGCGCGTGCGCGCGGTGCTGCGCATGAGCCAGCAGCCCATTTCACTTCAGGCCAAGGTCGGCGACGGCGACAGCGATACCGAGTTCGGCGACTTCATTGAGGATAATTCCTCCGCCAGCCCCATGGAAATGACCGCGCGTAATGTGCTGCGCGACAAGCTCAAAGATGTGCTCGAAAGCCTCAATGAACGCGAACGCGAAGTGCTGGAGCAACGCTTCGGACTCACGGACGGCGCCGGCCGCACCCTGGAGGAAGTGGGTCGCCAGTTCAATGTCACCCGCGAACGCATCCGCCAGATCGAAGCCAAAGCGCTGCGCAAACTTCGTCACCCCACCCGCATCAAAAAACTGGGCGGCTTCTTCAATGAGGATTGAAGAGCTTATGACTTCGGCACCCGTCCCACCAGCCACAGCCGGTTCAATCCCTGCACCCATTGCAAGAGTGCCGTCTTCGCCTCGGCAGGATTCGTCAGCGGCCTCTCCTGATGCGCGACCCGCGTGTTGCGGAAATCATTGATGACCTTCGTATCGGCCAGCAAGGACTTGGCTTCCGCGAAATGAAACTCCACCTTAATGTCTTCAAAAACACCCGTGAGTTTCGCATTGTCATGCAGCGCGTATTCGAGCGCGTTCTTAAGCAGGCCCAGCGGTGAGACACCGGTCTTGAAGACCAGTGTCTTCTTCAAGTTCCGGCCCATCTCCTGATAGTGACGGTGCGTCTTGGGGTCGATGCCTGCGAGATAAGGATCAAACCAGTCCTTCTGAGCGACCATGTTGTTCGGCATGTGCTTCGTGAGCTTCTGAAGGATCAGTCCTTTGGCGGTTTCATCCAACACTCCAAGCATGGCCGTGAAAATCGGCGCGTAATTCACGCCCTGTTTCTTTTCAAAGAACCGGTAGAGGGAAATGGCTTCATCCGCAGCCTTGTGCAGCCGATCCGGCAGACTGGAGAGCAGCTTTTCATCCACGATGGCCTGCTTCTCATCCGCTTTCGCCTCCAACAAACCCTGCCCGGCAAACAGCGGCAGATCTTCCTGAAATTTTTTCTCATTGATGAGGTCGTTGAGCGAGGGCGCACACATCCGCACCAATTCGGCCATCGTGTGTCCTTGAAAGCGTTGAAAGACACCTTCGGGCACGAAAACATATTCCCACTTCACCTGCTTCGTGGATGCCGCCTTGCACCACTCCACGGCGGCTCGTGCCTTGACTGGCACATCTTTGTCCACCTGGCCCTTGGTCTCGACGAGGTAATATTGATCCGGCGTCGTGCGGACAAAGAAGTCTGGTGTGTAAAATGCCAGCCGCATGCCGTCCGAGAGATAATCAATGCGCAGGCATTGCGGCCCGGCGTTCTTGGCAAAGGCGGCGACATCGGATGCCTTGTCCGCCAGTTCGACAAAGGCGGATTCCAGCGTGCGATTGCAGGGCACCAGATTGAAGATCGTGCG
>JAYVZW010000296.1:0-14498 GCA_043783015.1 Verrucomicrobiota bacterium | reverse complement strand
TGGCGGAGCATTCTCGCTGGGGCTGTCGGGCAATAACGGAGTCCTCACTTATTCCGTTCCTGAACCCAGTCGCGCGGTGTTGATGCTCTTCGGAGCCGCTAGATTGCTGATGCGTCGCCGCCGCAAAGTGGTTTGATCAAGGTTGCGCCGCCGGGGTGGAGAGGGAGCGCAGGGCCTCCTGGGTAAAGTCGGCGTCCTTGCAGGTCACGTCGTAGCGGCTCTTGGAGCCTTCCAATTCCGTGACGGAGTCTGATCCGGCGCGCTGCACGACGAGGGTTGCGGGGACTGGGCGGTCGGCGTCGTTCTTGGCGACGCGGGTGGTGTTGATACGGCGTTCCATCTGGCCGGAGGCGAGGTGTTTTTCAATGCGCATGGGAACAAGTTTTTTAACATCGATCCAACTGCGCACCTTGGTATAGGCGGAATAATCATTTTTGCCCGGCTTGGATTCCAAAATCTGGCAGGGTATGCGGTCCACGGTTTCGGTGCCGACGATGGCTTGGTTCTCCCAGGCGAAAAAATTTCCCACCAGATCTTCATAGGAAAGATCGCTGCCAAAAACCCCATCCTTCATCTGGGCGGCTGTAAGGGTCTTCATGGAATTCGGCGGCGTGAAAACCGTGCCGGTGGCTGCTTGATTTGATGTTTTGTGCAGCAGGATGGATTCCCCTTTGCGTTCTTTGGGCCAGAGCACTTGATAGATGATGTCGGTCGTGGTCGCGGTGCGGCGGGTTTTGATCTGCAATTGCAGCACGGTCTTGGCTCCGTCAACGGATGGCTTGATCTCCATCTTCACGCGCGCGGAGGAAGATCCGTCCTGCAAGGTAGTGTTGATGCGCGATGCGATTTCTTGGGCATTGGGCGCGGCATCTTGGGCGAAGCCGCGCGAGGTCAGCAGGGTGAGCGCGAGAAGGGCTGAAGGGAAGAAATGGAGTGGTGGTTTCATGGAGAAGGAACAATGGAATATAGAATGAGTGCTCAATTAAGCGTTTCGTTCAATATTCCTTTTCTTCGTGAACCTCCTTGTGGTTCGGTTCAGCTGTTGAGCGCGAGGCTGGGCGATAGCTTTGAACTGCGCCATGCGGGATAGAGACCGCTAATGACGCCGACGACCACGGCGATGGCGACGGAGGTGAGCAACAGCTTGGGATTGAGGTCCGGCTCCAGCAGTCCGCGAATGTCAGTGGTGTGCTCCAGAATGAAGACACCCAAGACTCCCAGCCCGACGCCGACAACGCCGCCGAGGAAGCCCAGCATGGCGGACTCGTAGAGCACCATGTTGACAATGCGCCTCCGTTTCCAGCCCACGGCAAGCAGAATTCCGATTTCATGGGTGCGCTCAAACACGGTCATGAGCATGGTGTTCATCACGCCGAGGACGCCGACGATGATTGCGAGAAACGAAGTGCTTTTGCTCATGGCCTGGGCGATGCGAAAGCCCTGACTGGTGCTCACAACTTCGCTGGCTACTTTGGCGCGGCCTTCAGGGAAGATTTTATTGATTTCCTTGCAGAGTTCCGTCGCCTGCTCGCTGGTGGTGTCTCTAGTCACGCGGATGTCGATGATGTTCACCTTACCAGGATTGCCGGTGACTTCCTGAAGGACTTGGAGGGAGAGGATGATGGCTCCGTTTTCCACGACCGAGCGGCCATCCACGATGCCAACCACGGGCAGTTCGTCCGCTCCGAGCTGCAGAGTGTCGCCGACTTTTTTCTTCAAAACTTCGGCGGCTGTGAGGCCCAGAACCACTGCCCTTTCAGCGCCGTCCTTGAGCATCCGGCCTTTGACGACGCCGAGCTTGCCCCAAGTGAATCCACCCCATGCCCGGCCCGAAATCATGGTCATCGGCGCATCTTCGACACTTTCCATCTGAAACAAAACGGAGGTGGTTTCCGCAACGTGCGGAAGTTTTGCGATTTTGGCTTCAAGCGCGGGATCAAAGACCTTCGGAAGAAATGATCCTGACATGTTGCTGACTACGACATCAATGCCGATGGCGGCCATTTGATTTTCCATGCTCTTCTTGTAGCCGTCAGCGATTCCGACCAGTGCCACGACGGCGGCGATGCCGATGGAAATGCCGACCAGGGTGAGGGCGGTGCGGACGGGGCGGCGGATGAGGCCACGAAAGACGATGGTAAAAAATGTCATGGTCAGGATTTGATGGTGGGCGACGGGATGACTCGTCCATCTTTCATGCAGATGGTGCGCGATGCGCGCCCTGCGATGGTGAGATCATGGGTGACGAGCACGAGAGTCATGCCGAGGTCGCGATGAAGCTGGAGCAGGAGTTCCATGACTTGGACGGCATTTTCGCTATCGAGATTACCAGTGGGTTCGTCCGCGAGAAGGACGGAGGGGCCGTTGGCCAGGCTGCGGGCGATGGCGACACGCTGCCTTTCTCCGCCGGAAAGTTCGGAGGGGAAGTGATTGAGCCGGTGGCTGAGTCCGACTGATTTTAACAATTCCGCCGCACGATCAGCCCGCTGTTTTTTGGAAAGGCTTCCTTCAAACATGGGAATCTGCACGTTCTCAGAGACGGTAAAAGTCGGCAGCAGATGAAATGCCTGGAAGATGAATCCAATTTCATGGGCGCGATATGCGGCGGGATCTTTCAGGGTGGCAAGAGATTGACCGCGATAGGTCAGGGTTCCCTTATCGGCACGGTCAAGCGAACCAAGCATCGCGAGCAAGGTGCTTTTGCCGCAACCGCTGGGGCCTGTGATGGCGATGAACTCTCCCTCATGAATTTGGAAATCAACGCCGCGCAGGGCGACGACCTTTCCACCGTCGAACTCTTTGGCCAGTCCGACCGCCTCGTAAACGGTGATGTTGTTGTCGGGTTGTTTTGCAGTCATGGTCAGACAGGTTTGGGAAGGCAGGGGGCATCAGGCCAATGGCTTCCGGCGCGAGGGTCGGAGAGATGGCACAGCAGGTGCATGATAGCGGTGCGGTAGCTGGGAAATGGAGTAATCTCTCCCCCGACATTGGGCGCCAGCAAATCCGCATGCATCGGCAGATCGTAATGAGGCAGCCCTGCGTGCAGGTGATGCACCGCGTGATAGGGTTCGTGCAGCAATGTCACCGAGAGAAAGCGCCCGGTCCAGGTGTCTGCGATGATGCTGCGGGTCGCGCTTTTGGCCGTGTGACCGCTCATGCCAACATGCTCGATGTATTTTCTCCAGCTCTGAAGATTGCCCGCGATGATGCCGGGCAGAAGATACATCCAGAATAAATAGGTCCACAATTGGAACCAGGAAACGAAGGCGATGATCGCGGGCCAGACCACAAGCATCAAGAGATACTCGCCCCATATTTTCCGGCGCACCTTGCGGTTGCGCACAAACGAACCCTTTCGGAAGAACATGCGCCCAAAAAGAAAGGGCGTGAACAATATGCCAAAGTTCAGTTCAAAAAAGGCCGCAAGCCGCCGGGCCCAGCGCGGGCTGTCCACGTTCACAAAGGGCCACAATTCTTCATCGCGTTCCGTGGCCAGATGCAAGTGATGCTTCTGATGGGCGGCACGATAAAGCGTGAAGCTCATCAGGCTCAAGGTGCCAATCAGCAGACCGTCCAGATCATTCAAAAAGCGGCTCTTGCGCAGATTTCCGTGGGATGCCTCGTGAAAACCGATCAGTGTTCCGTGCATGAAATGGCTGACCAAAAGCATCAGCGGCACGGCCAGCAAGAACCATTGATGATAAACAGCGACGCCGACTCCCGCCTGACAAACCAGCAGCCCGGCGGCAATCAGCGGAAAGGCCGCGCGGTTCACCCAGTGCGTATGGCCGTGTTCTTCATCGAGTGGCACCCCGAGGACGGGATCCATCGAAGCCCTGCTGGGTTCCGTCAGAGTATCAGTGGTGGGTGGAGACATTAGGAAGATAAATCGGTTGCAGCAATAATCCGGCCATCCGGATTCTGACAAACATTGGACACCACGGCTTGGAACAAGTCATCCAGTGAGATGATGTCATCTTTGGAAAACATATCCTGCCGATATAGCCAGACAACTTCAAATTCGGACGCCACCTCGGTAATCTCGCAGGCCAGATCAAAGCGCGCGGTGCCGGTCGAGCGCATCCGTAATTTTGTGGAAATGCGCGGCAGCACCACGTCGGGAACCGGATGATTTTGCAAGGCAAAGCGCACATCAAAAATCGTATGGGCCCCCGGCCTCCGAGGGGCCTCCACCATGCGCGCCAGCTCGGCGAAAGGCAAGGCATTGGCAAAGCAATCGACAGCCGTTTCATGCATGGCCTTGAGATGATCTGAGAAGGCGCGCGTGGGATCAATGCGGCCCCTCAGCGGAACCACGCCCGAGAAATAGCCCATGGTCTGACGAACCGCCTCCTTGTTGCGATTGGCCACCGGAGTTCCCACGACAATGTCATCCTGCCCGGTCCATTTCCACAGCGTGGCCTGAAATGCCGAGAGGAGGGTGCTATATAAAGTTGTTCCGCTCTTAACCGCCAGATAGCGCACGGCGCGTGTTAGTTTCGGCGGAAGCGCAGACACCCACCGGTTCAGGGAGCCAGAACTGCGGACAACATCTTTGCGATGGTTCCAAATCTGACGTGAGCCATCAAGGTGCGACTTCCAGAACGAGACGCGGTGATCCAATTCACCCGGCTGCCAGAAGGCGCGTTCGGCGGCGGCCCATTCATTGTAGGTTTGCGGCACCGGGGGCAGGCTGCTCTTCAGTCCGACCAGGCCCGTAGCCACCGCTTTGCGGAGTCCTTTCAATCCCATGACATACGCCGTGGAAAGATCCTGCACAAAGACTCCCAGCGACCAGCCGTCGGCAATCGCATGATGAATGGAGAAGGCCAAAATATGATCTTTGGCATTGCGTCGCATGACTTCAATCCGATGAAGCGGACCTTGCAGGATGTCGAAAGGTTTGCGGAAAGTTTCCTGCATCAAGTCTTCCAGCGCCTCCGGTTGGGATTCGGCGGAACTGAGTTCGTGGTAACTCAGCAGCGAAGAACCCGTGGCACGAGTCATCTGCAACGGGCGATCTTTTCCCGGAAGAAAGGAAGCTCGCATGGACTCATGACGGTTGACCACGAGCTGCAAGGCGGCACCCATTTCCTCATAGGTGATGGCTCCCTTGATCTCGATGAAAGCGCAGATGTGGTTCGCAGGATCGTCCACCGGAACGGGCGATGTCTCCCATAATTCCCGTTGCGGAAATGCGAGCGGATGAAGGCTAGCCTCCCCGCTGGTGAGCCATTGCTTGAGGCGGGAACGGCTGTCCTGCTCCGTTACGGCATTCATGCGCGGCTCTTAGTGGTCACGGCGGCAGGTTCCGGGTCACGGGTCGCTCCGATGAGCAAGTCAATGTCCTCGTCGGAGAGCGCATCCACATCCACTTCGGCTGCGGGAGTCGCTTCAACTACGGCCGCCAGTTTTTCCGCTGGTGCCGCCGCGGTGCCACCGCCGAGATGCTCGGAGATGAGGGAGGCGATCTGTCCGATGGTTCTGGCCCGCATCAGGCTCGTTGGCGGCAGAGCCACTCCGATCGAACTTTCGAGCAGGTTCTCAATTTCCACGCCCATCAGCGAATCCAGTCCGAGGTCGGTCAAAGGCTGGTCGTTGCGCAAGCTGTCGGGCTTCACGCGCAGCACCGAACCTACGACATCACGCACGGCCTGGCCGATGACGTCATCACGTTCTTCTGCGGACGCGGCTTGGATCTTGCCCCGCCAGTCGCTGCTGCCACCGCTGTTCTCCTGCATCTCGACACCGGAGGCAAAGATGCGTTCGACGAGCGGATTTTCCAACATGCCGCGGAATGACTGGCCCCACTTCGCCCAGTCCACGCGGATCGCGGCGACTTGGGTGGCATGTGACGTGAGGAACGATTCCATCAAGGTGGTCACTTCGCGCGGAGCAAGCGCGGCCGTGCCCTGACGGGCGAGGAATTCCGCGACGCGTTCGTTGCGTGCCACGTAGCCTTCGCCACCGAGCACGCCCCAGTTGATCGCCAGCGCGGGAAGCCCGAGAGACCGGCGATGATGCGCCAGTGAATCGAGGAAGGCATTGGCCGCCGCGTAGTTGCCCTGCGCGGGGTTGCCGAAGATGCTGGAGACGGAGGAGAACATCACGAAGCAATCGAGATCGAGATCCTTGGTGTTCTCGTGCAGCAACCACGCGCCGTGAGCTTTCGGTGCCATGACCACGCGCACACGTTCGCTGTTGAGCGCGGACAACGGCGCGTCATCAATGACCATCGCCAGATGAAACACGCCCTTCAACGGCGTGCGTGATTTGCGCAACGTCGTGATCAGGCTCTTCACATCTTTCGGCGAACCGATGTCCGCTTTGACTACGGTGATTTTGATTCCTGCGGCCGTGAGTTTTTCCACAAAGGCGACAGCCTCGGGTGTGGAGGCGCCGCTGCGACTGGAAAGAACCAGGTGACGCGCTCCGCATTCCACCAGCCATTCGGAAAGCACTCTGCCGAAGCCGCCGAAGCCGCCCGTGATAAGATACGCGCCATCGGGTTTGATCTCGAACGGCGGCAAAGGCGGCTCGCCTTTGTGCTGCACAAACGAATCCGCAAAGGCCACGATGACCTTGCCCGTGTGCTTGCCGCCCGCCATGAGACGGAAGGCCGCGTCAATGCGGCTCGCGGGGAACGAGCGATAAGGTAATGCAGTGAGTGCGCCTTCCTCAACCAAATCAGCGATGGTCTCAAGCAGTTCGCGCGTCTGCTCCGCGTCCCCTGCGAAGACCGCATCCATGGCCACGACGTGGAAGGAGGCGTTGCGGCGCAGTCCCCAGAGAGGCAGGCGTGAGTTTTGATAAATGTCGCGTTTGCCGATTTCGACAAAGCGCCCGGATTCCGCGAGGCAGGAAAGGCCCATCGGGATTGCTTCGGATGCGAGCGCATTGAGCACGACGTCCACGCCGCGTCCGTTCGTGAATTCCATGACCGACTCCGCGAAGTCGCCTTTACGCGAATCAATCACGTGTTTGACGCCGAGTGTTTTGAGCAGGTTGCGCTTGGTAGCGTTTCCGGCGGAAGCGATGACTTCCGCGCCCAAGTGATGCGCGATTTGGATGGCCGCCATCCCGACACCGCCGGCACCGGCGTGAACGAGAATCATCTCGCCCTTCTTCATGCGGGCCACGGTTTTCAAGGCATACCATGCGGTCATGAACACCACTGGAAGCGTCGCAGCTTCTTCATAAGTGAGATCGGCAGGCATGGGGCGCATGTCCGTCGCCCGCGCCAGCGTGTGCGTGGCCAGACCGAAGACGGCGAGGCCGAAGGCGCGATCGCCGGGAGCCAGATGTTTTACCTTGGACCCCACGGCAACAACTTCACCGGCGACTTCGTCACCGAAGATGCGGGCGTCCGCAGTTTCGGCAGGATAGAGCGCGAGAGCCTTGAGCACGTCGCGGAAATTCATGCCGGCGGCCTTGACCTTGATGAGCACTTCGTCAGGTCCGCAAGCTGGCAGCGAGAAGGCGGTGAAACGCAGGCTGTCGAGCAATCCACGTTCGCGTGATTCGAGTCGCAGCGGCACCGACGGTTCCAGTTTCTGTTCACCCACGGGCAGGCCGCGCGTGAGGCGTTGCGCGTAGCGGGCCTCGCCACGCAGTGCGATTTCGCGCTCGGTATTGCCATGCAGCAGTTCGTGCCAGAGCAAATCCTGATCGGATTTTTCTGCGACAGGCGGCAGGTCAATGCAGCGGCAGGCGTAGTTCGTGTGCTCGCTGAGAATGACGCGGAAGATGCCGATCGCCGGAGCCTGGGCCACAGAGGTTGCGCCCATGTCACGGCCTGCGGGCTGGGCTCCACGCGTGATCAAGTCAAAGCGCAGCCTGGCAACGGGCATGGTTTCCTCAAGGGCGTGTGTCAGATGCAGCAACGCATCCGTGCCCATCAGGGCGTCCTCACTGCGCATGCCGGTGACTTCATCAAGCGTCCACAAATAAACAAGATGCTCTGGTGCGGCGTCTTTGATTAAATCGGCAAAAAGTTTTTTCCAATCTTCCGGTTCCCCGGCGCGGATCGTGAACGCATCATCGCCCGATTTTGCAAACTTTTTGCCACGGCGCACCAAGCGGCAGCGGGAACCGGCGGCGGTAACTTTGGCAGCGATTTCGCCGCCCAATCCCGACTCGTCCGCAAAGACGACCCATGACGATTCCACCGGCGCGTCGGACGCTGCGGAGTCTGCGATTTTTTCCGCACCCGCCTTGCGGGCGAGCACGGCGATTTGTCCTTCGCCACCATCGTAGCCGTGCAGGCCGGGAATGGAGAGCGTCTCGGCGAAGCCCACATCGCGCAATGCTTTCTCCCACTGCGCGCGCTGCATGAGCGGCTGCTCGGGGCGCAGGTCATGGTCCGTCAGATGCCACCAGCCGCTGGTCAGTCCAAACACGGCTTCCGTCCACAATTGCGGCGTGGCCACATCCATGAACATGAGCGTGCCGCCGGGCTTCAGCACTTCGTGAAGCACCTTGAGCGTGGCTCTGACATCGGCCACGGCATGGAGCACGTTGGTGCCGACGATGAAGTCATAAGTGTCCGCTTCAAAGCCCTGTTCTAAGCCGGATTTTTCCAAGTTGAAGACTTTGTATTCGACCTCCGGGAATGCGGCCAGTTTTTGATTCGCAGCGGGGAAGAAGCCCGCCGAGACATCGGTGAAAGTGTAGTTGTGCAATCCGCGTTCGAGCAGCGGCAGCAATTGCGCGGCCAGGCCGGCGGTGCCGGCACCGATTTCGAGAATACGAAGTCCGCGCCCTTCCGGCAGATGGGCTGCAGCTTCCCGCACCGCGGCGGTGATGCTGGCCATCCAGTGGCTGGAGAGAAGTCCGTCGCCATAGAAATGATCCAGCAATTCCGAGTTAGAACCGCCGAACAAAACCTGCACGGCGTCTTTTTCTCCACGAAGAATCGGGCCAAGTTCACCGCAGGTCGATGCGCACAACAGACCCTCCGGCAGATGGCCGGAATGTTTGGCGATGAAATCACCCAGTGCTTTTCCTGCGGAGTCAGCGGCGGCGTTGAACTTCGCGGTTGGTTTGTAAGTGCCGCCTTTCGCGGCCAGAAGTCCGCGTCCGGCAAGCTTGGTCATGAGCCGGCCAAATACTTTTTGCAGCGGTGGCGTGATGCTCAGGGACTCGGCGCTGAATCCTGTTTTTGATTTTGCGTCCACGCCCATCTCACGCAGACCGTGGGCCAGTTGAGCCGCTGCCAGTTCGTCTTCGGCAGCCATCACGCCTTCGAGTTCGGCACGACCGCGAATGGCGATGATTTCGTCGAGCGTGGCCGTGGCCGCGCCGTGGAGTTTTTCCAGCGGCAGCGGTTGCGCTTTCTCCGAAACCCGGTCGGACGCCGAGCGCTCCCAATCCACGTGATACAGCAAATCACGACCTCCGCCCGATGAACCGGGGCGGCGCGCGGCGGCCATGCTGATGGCGCGGAATCCATCCACGAGCACGCAAGGTTGCCCGGCTTCATCATAAAGAGCGATTCGGCCTTCGATGAGTTCTTCATTGAAGTGCAGCACACGCGCGTTGACGCGGCTGGAGGCACCGGGCGAGCGCAGGAAAAGAATTTTGGCGAAACGCACGGGGAGTTTCATTTTCGCGCGACGATCTTCGACCGTTTTTGCGCTGGCGGAAAAGACATGCAGCGCGCCGTCGAGCAGCACCGGATGCAACGCATATTCACTGGCGCGTTTGCCGACCGACTCAGACAATGCAACACGACCGGCGGACTTGCCACCACCAGCAGCGAGTTCGCGCAGCGGTTTAAATTCGTCACCGTAGCGCAGTCCGAGATCACTCATGTGACCGTAGAACTCGCCGACGCCTTGCGCTTCCATGTCCGTGCCGGGGCTTTGCCAGACCGTGTTGGCAAAGGAAGATTCAGTTCGCTCGCTGCGCATGGAGCCGACGACGTGAACCGACCATGAGGCCGCATTCTCGAACTTGCTCTGGATGGTGAAGGTGCGCTCGCCCGGTTCATAGGCGAGTTCCATCATCATGGCCGACGGCGGATCGGGCAAAATGAGCGGCTTGCGAATTTCGAAGTCTTCGATGGCGAAGGGGCGTCCTTCAAACAATTGCACGCCGGCTTCCAAAACCATTTCAACAAAGGCCGCGGCAGGGAAGATGACATGCGTGTCCACCTTGTGATCTTTGAGGAAAGCCATGTGGCGGTTGTCGAGGCGGGTGAGCCATGTCGGCGTCGCGCGCGGGAGTCGCATGTCGAGCAAGCCCTTGCCTCCAGGTGCCATGCGTCCGTCGCGCAGTTCACTGGACTCATGCCACCAGCGGCTCTTGTCCCAGGAGTAGGCGGGCAACGAAAGAAATTCGCGCGAGGGAGTCATCGCTGCGAAGTCGAGCGTGACCCCGGCGCGATGCAGTGAGAGCGCGGCATCAAGGAACGAATCGTGCTCGCGCTCACGGCGGGCGGAGGAGGTGACCGGCGCTTTTTGTCCGCGCGCGGTGAGGCATTCCTGAATGGAGATGGACAGCGCGGGATGGGAGCTGATTTCCAGCCACACATCGACGCCGAAATCGGCCATGGCATTGACCGCCGAAACAAATTGAACCGACTGTCTGATGCCGCGACCCCAATGAGCCGCCGTGCAGTCTTTCCCGGCGCAACGCTGACCGCTCACCGTGCTGAAGAATGGAACCGTCTCGTTGTGCGGCTTGAGATCGGCCAGAGTTTTTGTCAACGCGTCGGCAGCGGGCTGCATCAGCGCGTGATGGAACGGATGATCCACGCGGACGAAGCGGGCGAACACGCCCTTGGTTTCAAGTTCTGTCATCAACGGCTCCAAAGCTGCGCGCGGGCCGGAGAGCGTCAGAGATTTCGGGCCATTGAAGGCCGCGATGCTGACCGCGCCGCCGTGTTGGGTGATCAATTTACTGGCCTCCTCTTCAGAAAGGCCGACAGCGAGCATGGTGCCCTCACCGCGAGCGCATTCATGCATGAGGCGCGCGCGAAGAACGATGACCCGCGCACCCTCTTCAAGGCTGAGGATGCCAGCGGCGCAGGCCGCGGCAATCTCACCGACGCTGTGGCCGGCAATGGCGGACGGAGTCACGCCCATGGATTTCCAGAGTTCGGCGAGCGACACTTGCATGGCGAAAATCGCGGGCTGCGCGATCTCGGTATGCTGAAGTTTTGAGCTTGCTTCGTCGCGGGCAAGTTCTTCGAGCAAAGAAAACTTCGCGTGTGGCTTCATGGCGGCAGCGCAGGCTTCCATGGTCTTGCGGAAGACCGGTTCGCTCTTCATCAGCTCACGGCCCATGCCCCACCATTGCGGGCCCTGACCGCTCATGACAAAGCCGATGCGCGGCGCGTGTTCGGGGCGCGGCGTGAATGAATTCTGGAACTGGCTCTTGGAAGGCTCGGTCGAGAACGCCTGCAGTTCATGGATTAATTCCTCGGATGACTTTGCGGCAAGGGTGATGCGATGCGCGTGATGATTCCGTCGCGCGCCCAGAGTGTAAGCCAGTGCCGGAAGCAACGGCGCGGTGCCGTTGTTTTTTTCATGTTCATCAATCCATTCGCTCAAGCGCCAGGCCGCGCCTTGCAGTGCTTTTTCCGAACGGGCGGAGAGAACAATGGGCCAGGATCTTTCCGCGACAACGGTTTGGTTCTTTTGTTTTTTCGCCGCTGGTGGCTCGGTAAGAATGACGTGCGCGTTGGCACCGCCGAAGCCGAAGGAATTGACGCCCACCATGCGTGGGCCTTCCGTTTTCGGGAAAGGTTCCATCTGAACTGGCACGCGGAGTTTTAGAACCTCCAAATCAATGTGTTCGTTTGGCGTCGTGAAATGCAGGCTTGCCGGAATCTGGGCGTGCTTCAGAACGAGCATCCCCTTGATGAGACCGACAATGCCGGCGGCGGTTTCCAAATGGCCGAGGTTCGATTTCACCGAGCCGATGGGCAGAGGAGAATCGGAACTGCGGTTTTCACAGAGCGCGTTTGCCAGCGCAGTGGCTTCGATGGGATCGCCCACCGCAGTTCCGGTTCCGTGGGCCTCGACGTAACCCACATGCGCGGGATTGATACCGGCATCGGCGCAGGCATCGCGCACCAGTTGCTCCTGCGCTTCGGGACTTGGCAAAGAAATCCCGTTGGTGTGACCGTCCTGGTTCAGTGATGAACCGATGATGACACCTTGCACCGGGTCGCCATCAGCGAGCGCCTGTGAAAGCGGTTTCAGCAGCACCATGCCCGCGCCTTCACCACGGACGAATCCGTTGGCAGTGGCATCGAACGCTGCGCATCTGCCATCGGGAGACAGCATCCCCGCCTGGGAGAAGCCGATGAAGCCGTCCGGGGTGATCATCACGGTCACACCGCCAGCCATGGCCATTTTGCATTTGCCTGCACGGATTTGCTCGACGGCGATATGCACCGCCGTAAGCGCCGAAGAGCAGGCCGTGTCCATGGACATGCTCGGCCCCTTGAGATTGAAGCAATAGGAGATGCGGTTGGCCGCGATGCTGTGGGCGTTGCCGGTGGGAGAATGGGCGCTGATCCCCGAGCGGTCAGTGGAGCCGCCCTGGATGTTTTGATAGTCATTGTGCGAGACGCCGACGAAGACGCCAATATCCGTTCCCTTCTCCAGGTCCAAAATCACGCCCGCGTCTTCCATCGCTTCCCAAGCAGTCTCGAGAAGCAAACGCTGTTGCGGATCGATATAGGGCGCCTCACGGGGCGAGATGCCAAAGAACTGCGGGTCAAACTGATCGATCGCATCCAGAAATCCGCCGCGCTTGGCGATTGTCTTTCCTGCGATGCCAGGCTCGGCGTCATAAAAGCGCTCCACGTTCCATCGATCCGGCGGGACTTCGGAGACCACATCGCGACCCTCGACCAGCATCTTCCAAAAGGATTCTTTGTCATTGATGGAGCCGGGGAACCGGCAGCCGATTCCGATGATTGCGATAGCTTCTTTTTCCATGTGTATTTTGCAGATAAAGTCGACTCGACTATTGTGTCAGTTCTTTGGATGAGGCAAGCGCAAGTTCGATGTTGCGAATTGTAAACTTTCGCCTGTAAACTGGAATATTAAATTTGGTTGGAGTTCTGATACGATCAAGACCCACATTGTTCCAACAATACCAGAATGAAGCACATCATACTTCTTCCCTTTGGCACGTCGGGAAGTGTTTTCCCCTTCATCTGGCTGGG
The DNA here is from genome assembly GCA_043783015.1 of Verrucomicrobiota bacterium. Lineage (GTDB taxonomy): Bacteria > Verrucomicrobiota > Verrucomicrobiia > Verrucomicrobiales > Verrucomicrobiaceae > VFKE01. Next base: position 1,315 of record JAYVZW010000296.1, on the reverse strand, counting down.
ACGCAAACTGATTGAGCGCGGCCACCGGGTCACGATGATTACCTCCCCTGTGTATGAAAGAAGCGCGCTCAAGGCTGGTCTTGAATTCCTGGCCCCAGAGGGAGATGAACTCGAGGCCATGCTGGCTGATCCTTCCATGTGGATGCCGGAAGGCGGGACCCGCATTGGATTTATTCATGCTGGCAAGGCAGCCGCCCCCATTAGCGCCGCTGTCGGTCGCGTGATCGCTGCCAGCGGCAGGCCTGATTTGCTGCTGGCTCCGATGATCACATTTGGTGCCAGGCTGGCCCGGGAAAAGCACCGCATCCCCCTCATTACCGTGCATTTACATCCAGCTGCCATGATGAGCGCGGCGGAAGTGCCGCTGATTTATCCAAGCATACGCCTGTTGCGCCTGTTTCCATATTGGCTGCGCAAAGCATGCTTTGCCCTCCCGAGTCCCTTTGATCGTTTCGCGCTGCCAGCAATCCGCAAGGCATGTCTTGATATCGGTGTCACGCCGCCACGCCGGCTGTGGAAAGGTTGGCATCATTCGCCTGATGGCGTGCTGGCACTTTACCCCGAGTGGTATGCAAGCCCGCAACGCGACTGGCCGCACAATACATTTCAATGGGATTTCCCGCTGGAGGATATGGCGCAGGAACGCCCTGTGGAATCAGGGCTCACGCGGTTCCTTGATGCTGGAGAGGCACCAGTAATATTCACGGCAGGTTCAGGAAATTTTCATGTCCGGGCCTTTTTCGAGACCGCGACCAAGCTCGTGAAGCATATCGGATGTCGTGCGATATTCCTGACAAAGTCCGTGGACCAAGTTCCCTCAGCATTGCCGGACTCCATCTTTGTCAGCGCCTATGCGCCGTTCAGCCAGGTTCTTCCGAGATCGAGCGTGATGGTTCATCACGGAGGTATCGGAACTCTCTCGCAATGCCTCAAGGCTGGTGTGCCACAGCTCATCGTCGCCATGTCACTTGACCAGCCCGACAATGCGGAGCGCATTGAAAAAATCGGAGCGGGCTTGGGAATGAATGCCAGCCGCTTCACTTTTGACAAGGCACTACCTCTGCTCCAACGCTGTCTGGATGATGACAGCCTGCGTTTGCAAGCCCGGAAGTTTGCCGGTTGTCTGCGTCATCAACCAAGGATCGAAGAACTCATGCAATGGCTGGAGTCCGTGCGAATTTTCCCTTCATAAAGTTATGAATAGAATTGATAAATTGCCCATGGTTTCCTTGCTTCCCCCCAATGCCGCCGCCATTCTTGGCGGGAAATCATGAAGTTACAGTCACCGCGAGAATCCTATCTTTGGCTCAAGGCC
>JAYVZW010000295.1:0-4837 GCA_043783015.1 Verrucomicrobiota bacterium | reverse complement strand
GCAGCGTCCATGACTTCGCACTGAGATGCCGGGCAGTGAGCCGCGCAGCATTGGTCGCAGCATCGAGCGGATGCGCGGTGAACTGCGTGCAGGCCGTGGCCAAGAGCGACCCCACAGCCACCAAAAATAATCGACAGTAACGAGGAGAAGCCACGGGCCGGGTAGATGCCTGTCACTCAGGCTTCTTGGTGCCGTCTTGAAGAAATTCGACTTCGGTTTCTTTGCCTTTTTTATCGTAGGTCACCTCGAACGTCACCTTGTCACCGCGTGTGATGTGCTGCAGTCGTTTGATCGTGGCACCCTTGGCACCGGCTTCAATTGCGGCCTTTACCGCAGCGGGTGCTTGGTCGAGCGGAATGGTGACTTCTTCAGCGTGGATTTGCCCATCTGCTGTTACCGAGACTTCGCGGTTGGGCTTGCTGGTTTCCGTGAGTTCGACTTCATACACGGTTGTCTTGCCGTCCTTCTCGATGTTGACGGCTTCGATTTTGGCGGTGCCGGCGGCCTTTTTTAAAGCCTCGGCGGCAGGTTTCGGAATCTTTGTGAATTTCCCTGCAACCGCTGCGTCATCGGCGCATAGATTGCTGGTGAGAATGAGCGCGATTGCAATTAATGAGGTAGCGAATATTTTCATAAGGCCGGGTTGAGTTGGTGTTGAACTTGGTCAAACTGGAGCGGTTGCTTCAATGCCTCAAAGCATAGTTCGACAAGCGAAGGCACGTCAAGCAGTGGAGTGAGGTGGGCTTTGAAAAATGTTTCGCGTGTTTCGGGGGTGACAATTCTTAATGGCCGAGATCGTCCAGCGTCTTCTCGATGAGTCTTGGAATATAATCATCGAGCTTCTTCTCAACACGGGGAAGCTTTTTGGGCAGGGCGGCAATTTTATCTTGAACCGTCGCGGCCTTTTTACCGAGGCGGTGAATGGCGTTGAGTGCTTCGACAGCGGCAAACCATCCCGTCTGGTGACAGTCGGCTGCTGCGAGCAAAACGGCCAGGGCTTTGTCGAGATCACCGGCGTTGCCATTGGAGCCGAGCACTTCCGCTGCCGCAATGCGCACACTGGGAGAGTCATCGGCCAGCAATCTTATGAGCGCGTCATGCTCGCGAATGTCGGAGCGCAGTTGCAAGCCGGTCACGGCCCACCAGCGCATCGTGGCATTTGCATGAGTGAGCGCACTGACAAAAGGCGCGGTGTCTTTCTGGCTCCAGTCGGATGCAAGGCGCGCGAGCTTGAGCACTTCTGACAGCGGATAAACTTTGTCACTCTGCATGACATCGCGCGGTGATTTACCAGCGGACAATCTGATGCGTTCGGCTTCAGGGATGAAGCCAAGGTCGCGAATGCGTTCACATTGTTGCAGCTCGGCCTGCCGGAGCTTTTCCAACGCGGGATGCTTCCGTTCGAGCGCAAGATTATGAATTTCCCATGGATCATTTTGCAGATCATAAAGTTCCTCGGTGGGCTTTATCTGCCAGAAGCGCTGCTGAATTTCGTTGAGCTTACCTTCGTCGAAGAGTCGCTTCCAAACCTGTGTCGTCGGCATGAGGAACATGTAGGCGTTGTGCTGGCCGTAGGTCAGATGCGGCATGTATTCGCGGAGATAGACGTAGCGGCCATCCGTGACGCTGCGAGCGAGATCGTAAGTTTCATCCATGCGGCCACGGAATCCGAACATGAACTCCGGCGCAGGCTTGGCGAGCGATCCGGCAAAGGCGCGGCCTTGCATGTAATCGGGAGCTTTGACGCCGATGATGCTGAGCAATGTAGGCGCGAGGTCGATGAAGCCGACCAGTTCATCGTTCTTTGAGCCGGCAGCATAATTCTTGGGCGCGAGATGCTGCCACTTCGGCGGGAAATAGGTGATGAGCGGCACCTGCAGGCCGGAGTTGTAAGGCCAGCGTTTGCTCCGTGGCATACCGGCACCGTGGTCACCGTAGAACATGATAATGGTGTCCTCATCGAGTCCATCGTCATGAAGTTGCTTCAACAGTTCCGCAGCCTCGCCGTCCATCGTCGTGATGTTGTCGTAATACTGAGCCCAATCGTGCCGCACTTCCGGGGTGTCCGGCATGTAGGGCGGCAGAGGTGCTTTTGCGGGATCATGCACAAGCTTGTGGCCTGGTTTGCGAATCTGGCTCTCGTGAGTCGTGAGAATGTTGAAGATGGAAAAGAACGGCTGGCCCGGTGTGCGGTTGCGCCAGTGAGCCTTTGCTGAGGTGTCATTCCACACGCCGTCGGGCTTGAGCAAATTGTAATCTTCCTTCGTGTGGTTGCTGCAATAGTAACCTGATTCACGCAGGAGTTGCGGATACATTTTGCAACCCTGAGGCATGGCGACACTGCTGCGCATGTGCTCGCCACCGATGCTGGGCGGATAAATGCCGCTGATGATGGTCGTGCGCGCAGCGCCGCAGACCGGGCCGTTCGACCACGCATGGGTGAAGATCATGCCGCGCTTCGCCAGCGCATCGAGATTCGGAGACACAGAATAAGCGTCGCCATAGCAGCCAAGGTGAGGATTGATGTCCTCGCAGGTGATCCAGAGAATGTTGGGTCTGTCGGCTGCGGCGAGAGTGACGCCCGCAAGCGCAAGGAAAAGGAACAAGGCGGTAGCTTTCATGGCAGGACGTGGTGCCATTAAACGTGGCCAGCGTCGTAGAGCTTGCGAGAATAATATAGTTAGTCTCGTGCAACTGGGTGCCACTTTAGCAAGGAGTCGGGACATTATTGTCTTGACCGGAAAACGGCACAAGAGTGTGTCGTCTCCTTGTAATGCAAATGCACGAGGCTCTATAAATAGCGCGCTGTGCAACTTCACATGCGCCTTGCCAAAAGACTATTCTCCGCAAAGTTCCCGACTCATTACCCTGAACAAATCTCAATGCCTGAACTAAAAATCATCCGGGTGAAACTCTCAGACCTTTTCCAACTGGAAGGGATGCCGCAGTTTGAGAAAGCGCCTGATGTGACAGAGATCACCCACTTTGTGCTAAAGCATTACGGTTTTCTCCCGCAACCGATCATGATCACTATCGAGGGCGATGAAGTCGTTCTGCAATTTCCCGGAGAGTCGGGAGCCGCACAGACCGAGGCCGCACGACTCGCGGAAAAAGCAGCGAAGCGGGCCGCGCAGGGAAACTACGGCAAGGCCATCGACATCTTCAAACGCGTTCTGGAATTACAGCCGTCACTCCACAGCGCACGCCGCGATCTCGCCATGGCCTATGTGGAAACTGGCGATGTGGAGAATGCGACCAATCATCTCATCGAAGTTTTGCGCCTCGATCCCAAAGACGCCTGGAGCTGGGTCGTGCTGGCGAATCTCTACATCCGCGAGAAATCCGATCTTGAAACCGGAGAAAAATTCCTTCACAAAGCGTTGGAGCTTAAACCGGACGATGCCTGGGCCTTGAACAGTCTGGCTTCGGTGTGTCACCGGCGTGGGAAATCGGACGAGGCCATCGCGCTCTTTGAGCGGGCGATTCAATCCCGCCCCGGCTTCCCCAACCCTTACCATGGGGAAGCCATCATTCATGCATCGAGGGGCGAGCCCGCCAAAGCCCTGGAGACGCTCAGGCGTCTGTTTTACCAGGCCAAGGAACAGGATGCTCGTTCGCAACAGATCTATGAGGCTGCGCGGGAACTTTACTTGAAACTCCAGACTGGCCTCGCCAAGGAGAACCACTCCGAGGCCTTCAAGTGCGTGCAAAATTACAAAGCGGAGATGGAAGCCCTTTCGGGTTACCCAGTGCGTGTCGAGGAAGGCGAATTGGAAGACAAACTCGGCGCGCGTATTCAGATGGCCTGGAAGCATGGGCGCGACTACCACCTCATTACCACGAGGCGCGGCTACTCGCCGGAATTGCTGGCTCATCTTCAGGCTCACGAATTGACCCATCTCAAGATGGAGTCAGAGGCTCGAAAAGTCGGGAAGAATCAATTCTTCGGCACGACGGCCAAGACGCGTGAGACAGCTATTCGAGCGGTGTTCCCTGAAATGCGGAAATGGCAAAAAGAGGGCCATTCCGACGACGCCATCACAAAGGTCACTTTGTCGTTGATCAGTGGCCTCTGCGGGTTCTTGTTCAACTGCCCCTTGGACATGCTGATCGAGCGCCACCTTCACAAAAGCTTTCCGGTGCTCCGTCCGGCGCAGTTTCTTTCCGTCCGCGTTATGGCGATGGAGGCTTGGGAAACGAACAACCACCCTGAAGTTCGCCGCCTCACGCCCCGAAAGATCCTTCAAGCAAGTTCGGCGTTAAACGGAGCCTATTGCCTATTCTTGGATGAACTTTTCCAATGCGCATCAGCTTTTGCTGCTCCTTATAAGAAACTCGACACCATCGGCCTTTCCCAACAGCTCTACCAACACTGGCAGGCGCAATCGCAAGATTGCGTCGGGGGGGGGGAGAATCGTCTCGTCGATGACTTCGCGGACATGGTCGGCATCCGTGACTGGTATGAGTGGAAGCCAGACCCCGGCCAGCATGATGTAGTTGCTGCGCCGGTTTGGGAGGGCGTGACGAATCCGGAGCTACTCACGCAGAAGCACCCGGCGGCGGTGTGGCATTTGCTCAGCGCCTTGGAGCGCTACGACAAGCTTCCTGCCGACAAGGTGCGGGAAATTGCCTTCGAGGTCGCGATGCTCGGCCAAAATGGGCTCGACTATTCCAGCCCAGATAAAAAATACAAGCTGAGCACGATCCCCGGCGAGACCTTCTCCGGTCTTCAAATGATGTGCCTCATGCACGCGGGCTTCAAGCGCTTCGCGCCGGAGATGGAAACGGGGATCGATTTGCATGAGCCGTTTTTGACGGCGCTCGAACTTCATCAGCA
>JAYVZW010000294.1:0-14550 GCA_043783015.1 Verrucomicrobiota bacterium | reverse complement strand
TTTTGGTGAGGCGGCCATGGGCACCGTGGCTTTTATCGTCAGTCTGCCTTTGCTGTTGGTGCCCTTTGCATTTCCCGTTTTTTGTGACAGCCCGTGGGCGAACGTTGGCAGCGATATACTTGGAGGAACCGCAGGGGCAATGGCCGCAATGCTGGCTTGGGTGGCCGCGCGTGTATCAGTTGAAATGAATCCGCTTCATCGGGGAGTTATGATCTTGGGATTTTTTGGCTTGGTAATGAACTCAATGCCCATCATCGGACATTCGCGATACTGAATGCCAAGGACGGTTTATTTTATGAACATCTCCATTTTCGGTCTCGGTTACGTCGGCGCGGTAACGGCGGGCTGTCTCGCGGAACTCGGTCACTGCATCATCGGTGTGGATGTGCAGCAGGCAAAGGTGGAGGCGTTGAATGCTGGCGCTTCACCGGTGATCGAGCCGGAGTTGGATATGCTCTTGCAAAAGGCGCGGCGCGAGAACCGGTTGCGCGCGACGATTGATGCAGCAGAGGCAGTGCTGGCGTCGGAGGTGAGCATCATTTGCGTGGGCACTCCTTCACTAGAGTCCGGGCAGTTGAATCTCGATTTTGTGCACAAGGTTTCACAGCAGATTGCCGAGGCTGTGATGAAGAAAGGTAAGCCGCACGTGGTAATCTTCCGTAGCACGATGCTTCCGGGCAGCACGCGGGCAATGGCGGATGAGTATTTTTCTGAACCGCAAATCATGAAGTTGGTGCGGATATATTATTGTCCGGAGTTTTTGCGAGAGGGGACGGCAGTGATGGATTTTCGTGAGCCGACACTTAATGTAATCGGCACCCATGATGAGAATATGACGGACTGCGATGATGTGGCGCTTCTGCTCCGAGGCAAAGCTAACGTGCTCACATGGGAAGGGGCGGAAATGGTCAAATATTCCTGCAATTATTTCCATGCGCTCAAAGTGGGATTTGCCAATGAGATCGGACGCCTGTGCAAACATCTTGGCGAGGACGGTGTCCGGGTGATGGATGTGGTTTGCCAGGATACAAAACTGAATATCTCGCGCCATTACCTACGCCCGGGGAATCCTTTCGGTGGTTCCTGCCTGCCGAAGGACGTGAGCGCATTGAGATTCTTCGCTCGCGCCGAAGGAATCAGTCTGCCATTGCTGGAAAACACACTAGGCACAAATGATGAGCATCTCGACGCGCTCATCAAACTTATAATCGGCAAGGATAAGCGGCGAATTGGATTAGTCGGCCTCGCCTTCAAGGCAGACACCGATGATTTGCGCAGCAGCCCAATGGTGGCGGTTGCGGAGACGCTGCTTGGTCGTGGTTATGAACTCCACGTCTATGATTCACAACTCAATCTTGCGCGCTTGATCGGCGCGAATGCGAATGAGATTAAGCGCCGGATGCCGTATTTGGCATCGTTTTTGCGCTCGACTTTGAAGGAGGTAATCGAAAAAAGCGATGTGATCGTGACCTCGCTTAAATGCCAAAAATCCGTTGATTGGATGTCCGCCGTCAGGCCGGAGCAATGCGTGATTGATGTAAATGGCTGGAGCGAGTTGAAGACGCTGCCCTGGAAATACGAAGGTCTGTGCTGGTGAACCTCAAAATAGAAGCCTATGAAAAAAAGATACATTGAGTTCGATGGACTGCGTGGCTGGCTCGCGCTGTGGGTGGCCGTGGCGCACATTTTATGCTGGTGTGGTTATGGGCGGCTGAACGCGGACGGCAAACTCGCGAAGATATGGTCCGAGTTTACCGCGGCAGATGCAGCGGTAGAGACGTTTATTATTCTAAGCGGGTTTGCCATTCACACTTTGCTGCGTCGTGAGCCGCAATCTTATGGACGCTACATGATCGGAAGATTTTTTAGAATCTATCCAGTCTATGCCATATGTTTGCTGATGAGTCTGGCGCTCCTGCCTGCTGTGGCGCATTTGGTGGCGACACTGCCCTGGAAAGGTGACTACTACATTGGGTGGATGGGATTGATCAGCGAAAACCAGACGGCTCATCCTATGGCTCATACCTTTTGGCACACTACGCTGTTGCATGGAACGTTGCCTAAATCGGCCCTAGACTATGCAGCGACAACGCTGCTTAAGCCCGCTTGGAGTATCAGTCTCGAGTGGCAGTTCTATCTGGCGGCACCATTGATCGCGGTGATGCTCCGCAAGTCCATGGGCGTTGCTGTGGTAATTGCCGCAGCTTTGATTGGGCACTTCACAAAGGGCTTATGGGCCAATCCTGACAATGCATTCCTCCTTCGTTGGCTGCCGATGTTTCTTATCGGGATCGTATGCGCTGAGTTCGCGGCGTGGTGCGAGCAGCGGGAGGATGTGCCGCGCCGTTATGGCATAATGATCGTGGGCATCGGTATCGGGCTTTCATTATTTTTGATTAACAAGCCGATTTCATTTGGCATCTGGACACTGGGCTTCAGTGTTGCCATCGGGGCCTGGGCGGGCTTTTTCCCCAAGGTTGGGAATTTACTGGGCGGACTGCTGAGGGTTCGTCCGGCGCAATGGCTGGGCGCATTGTCGTATCCGCTCTATCTGCTACATTGGCCGTTCATCATCGCCATCATCTCGTTCCTCCACTGGTGGGATCCAGGTATGGGGCAAAGAGGAGTATTGTTAATTTTGCTGGGGATTGGGATGCCGATGCTCCTGCTTTGCGCGTGGGCGGTGCATATCTGGATTGAAAAGCCTTTCATGCGTCTCGGTAAACGGCTCTCGGGGCGAACGACCGCACTATCTGCTGAACCGATTGTTCCGTGAGTTTACGCATCCTCATCATCGTAGAAAATCTCCCGGTGCCACTGGATCGACGGGTCTGGCAGGAAGCTTGTGCGCTGCGTGATGCGGGAAATGAGGTGACGGTGATCTGCCCGCAGATGCTCGGTTGCACGGAACCGTTCGAGGTGCTCGATGGCATCACCATCTATCGCCATTGGATCACCGGAGAGGCGAGAGGTATGGATGGATTTGTTTTCGAGTATGCCTCGGCACTGTGGGGCGAATTGAAGTGCGCGGTTCAGGCGTGGAGACGAAGGGGATTCGATGTTATTCATTTATGCAATCCCCCGGATTTGTTATTCATCGTTGCGTTGCCGTTCAAGCTAATCGCGGGCGTGAAGGTGATCTACGACGTGCATGATCTGTGGCCGGAGATGTTCGAGGCCAAGTTCGGGAGACGCGGATTGTTTTATTGGTGCGTTCGTCTCGCAGAACGTTGCTCGCTATTGCTCGCAGATGCGGTAATGGCGACGAATCAAAGCGTGCTGGCGACGGTGAAGCGGCGGGGAAAGAAGAAGAATGAAGACTTATTCGTGGTGCGCACGGCACCGGACAAGCTGAACACGTCGCTACCGGAAGACTTGAGTTTGAAAAAGGACCGCAAATACCTGGCTGGTTATGTGGGCGTGATGGGAAATGCTGACGGCGTGAACTATCTCATAGAGGCAGCGCGACACATCGTGAGGACGCAGAAACGTGAAGATGTTCAGTTCCTTTTGATGGGTTCCGGGCCTGAGTATCATGAACTTATCAAGCTTAGAGACACTTATAACTTACAAGCCTATGTGGACATGCCGGGCCGGGTATCGAATGAGTTTTTGTTCACGGCTTTGAAGACGATGGATATTGGTGTCGCCTGTGATCCCATCAATGACTACAACGATCACTGCACCATGAACAAGACGCTGGAATACATGGCCTTTGGGAAGGCACAGGTGATGTTCGGCACGCGTGAAGGGCGGTTCTCCGCCGGTGATGCCGCGCGATATGTGATGGAGAATTCGGCGGATAAACTGGGTGATGCAATTCTTGAACTGCTGGAAGACCCGGCGGCGCGTGAGCAAATGGGGCGCATCGGACGTGAACGTCTGGAAAATGAATTGAACTGGGATCGGTCTGTGAATGAGATGTCGAAAGCCTATCAACACGCCACGGGTGGTGTCGCGTCATGAGGACGGAGGAAATGCAAATGGATGATGGCGGAACGGGCTCTGGTGGGAGCTTGGTGAGCGCGGTGCCTGTGATGGTTCTGGACACAGGTTTTATAACGAGACTCATCAAGGCTGTTCTGGCGATTTGTTTTCTGACCGGCTTTCTCTTGACTGGACTGCTTGGCACAGAAACGAGGCTTTTGTTCTTCTGGCCAGGGGCTGCATTGATTGGGCTGGCCGGAGTGTTGGCCGCAATGCGCTGGCGTTGGCGGGTGAGAAATGCACCGGTCGAATGGTGTCTCGCAACTGTATTGTTGCTGGGGTTATATTTTCTAATCCGACAGATCAACTCCCCGGTATTGTGCTGGGCGCGGGAGGATTTGTTTATAATGCTGGGCTGTGGCGTGGCGTATCTTCTGGCGGCCACGGTGTTGAGTCATCCGCGCTGGCGGATGGGGATGGTGGCCCTCCTTGCGGTGTTACTGGGGGCGAATCTCGCGGTCGGCTTTGTGCATTTTTCCGGGCGTTGGGGATTTCACCTGGTGCCGCATTATATGCGCACATTCGGAGAGGGCGCGCAGCATCGTATTGGTGGGCTGTTCATCAATCCCAACCACCTGGCCGCTTTCCTGGCGATGATGGCCATGCTGATGTTGGGGCTGGCGTGCTTCGGGCGCGGGGGCGCGGTTAAGCGGTTGCTCTATTCATTTGCCGCCATCGCCGCAGCCATTGGGATCACACTCACGGAAAGTCGCGGGGCAATGATTGGACTGGGCGCGGGCGGCGTGGCGTTGGCCGTGATAACCCTTATGGTATTGCGACAGGCACATCCGCATCTGGTGATGAAAGCGGCGTTGGGCATGATTCTGGCCGGGGGGCTTGCTTCCCTGGTTTTGGGCGCGGTGATGAAAGACCGGTTACAAAACCGTTTTGCTGAAGGGGATTTTTTTCAGGGCGATCCGCGCCTCTTCATCTGGCGATCCGCGTTGTCGCAACACGCGGAACATCCGTGGTTCGGCGCGGGCGCGCGGATGTTCTATGAAGGCTGCGTCAGGCTCAGGCCTGATGATGCTCCTTCATGGATGCGGGACGCGCAGTTCACGCACAACGAGTGGCTGCAGGCATTGGCGGATTACGGGTGGGTGGGGCTGGCGCTGGTGATTCTAGTTTTCGCGGTTCATCTGGGCAACGGCTGGCGATATATAAGTTGGTTTGCCAAAGAACGTTTTCCCAGAACGGCAGTGCTGAACGGCACGCGACTGGGCCTGACTGTGGGGGCGATGGCAGCCATGGCGGGGGCGCTGGTGCACGCCGTGGTTGAGTTTCATTTTCATGTCCCCGCTGTGGCGCTTTTCGCAGCCATTTTACTGGGTGTGCTCGCGAATCCCGGCTTTGAGGGGCCTCTCCGTCGCCCGAGGCGAATTCCGGGAGTGCGGATATTGAGCAAGATGGCGATGCTGGGCAGTGGCGCTGCCTTGATGTGGGGGGCGTGGATGATTGGGCGCGCTGACTATTTTGTGGAGAGATCAATCGTGAGGAACGGCGACGAGGAAACAAAAACCGGACGCATGAGGTGGCTGACACGGGCGGTGGAACTTGATCCGGCCAATGCGCAGACATGGTATGAGCGCGGTCAGTTTCAGTTGTCGGAGGCCGAGGGACAGCCATGGAAGACCGGCAGGGAGTTGCTTGAGGGCGCGGCGTATGATCTGGAGCAATCACACCTGCACAATCCCTGTGAGATATTTCCAAATCTTGAATTGGCAGATGCGCTTGATGCCTTGGGAAGATATGCAGAAGCCGGAAATTTGATTAAGGAGGCATGCCGCGCAGCGCCCTTATATTATCAGCCCCGGCTTGCGCTCGCCAAGCATTTGAACCGGCTCGAAAAATGGCCTGAGGCGGAGGAGTCCTACCTCTGGGCCTCGGAAGCCAAGGCAGGAATCTATTCCAATGAGTGGATCGATTTGTATCAACAGATGCTGCGCAACTCACTGGGCAGGGAGGCCCCTCCCTAAAGCTGTGGCGGGCATGCTTGATTTTTCTGAAGGCGGACACGGGTCTGCCTTCTTTTTTGTCGTGGTGGTTGATTTACCCGGCTTTCTTGATTGACTGAGGGAACATGAATGACGGGTTAAAAATTTTAAGCGGGTCGGCGCATCCGGCATTGTCGAAGGCTATAGCCGGACATCTCGGAGTGCCCCTGTGTTCGGTGACATTGGAGACATTTCCGGATGAGGAAACATTTGTTCAGATCAATGAAAACATCCGCGGCCGAGATGTCTTCATCGTCCAGCCCACCTGTCCGCCCGCGAATCAGAATCTAATGGAGCTGCTCATCATGGTGGATGCTGTGCGGCGCGCCAGTGCGAACAGGATAACTGCAGTGGTGCCGTTTTTCGGGTATGCGCGTCAGGATCGCAAAGACCGCCCGCGTGTGCCCATCACGGCGAAATTGGTGGCGAATCTCATGGTCGCTGCGGGTGTGAACCGGGTATTGACCATGGATTTGCACGCCCAGCAGATTCAGGGTTTCTTCGATATCCCTGTGGATCACCTCTATGCTTCTCCCGTGCTCATCAAGACCATCCGGGATCGCGGGCTGGAGGACATCGTGGTCGTATCCCCGGATGTAGGCGGCATCAAAATGTCGCACGCTTACGCGCGGGCATTGAAAGCACCGCTGGCCATCGTTGCCAAAAATCGCATCAGTGCCGATGAGGTCGAGGCCCTGACAGTGATCGGAGATGTGGAGGGCAAGAACGTGCTATTGGTGGATGACTTGACCGAATCCGCGGGCACCCTCACCTCGGCGGCTAAGCTCCTGAGCGAACGTGGCGCGAGGAATATCTACGCCGGTGTCTCCCACGCAGTGCTCAGCGAAAAAGGTCGGAATCGGCTGGCAGAATCGGCCATCATGGAAGTTCTGGCCACCGACAGCGTTCCCCAAGCTCGCGGCCCGAAAGTGACAGCCTTGAGCATTGCTGAACTGATGGGAGAGGCCATCAAACGCATTCACTCCGATGAGTCTGTAACTTCGCTGTTTGACATCCGTGGGTAGGGGTGTATTCTGTCCGCCCTTTTCCCAGAAAACAGCGAAACCAGACTCATCAAATCATGGCTAAAATTCTCGAACTGAGCGCGTCTCCGCGCACCGAATCCGGCACTGCCGCAGTGAAACGCCTGCGCAAAACCGGACGCATTCCCGCAGTCATTTACGGAAAGAAGCACGAGAATGCCAACCTGGATCTGGATGCCAAGACATTCACCAAGCTTCTTGACGCAAGTGCCTCAGACAACATTCTCGTCAATCTCAAAATTGAGGGGGAGAAAGCTGATTCACTAGCATTGGTGCAGGAAGTTCAGCATGATCATCTCCGTGGCGGCATCCTCCATGTAGATTTTCACGCCGTGGCTGCCGACGAAGTGATTCATGCCAGCGTGGCCATCATTCTCACGGGCGTGGATATTGCCGAGAAAAAAGGCGGCATGTTGGAGCACATCATGCACTCAATTGAAGTGAATTGCCTTCCCAAAGATCTTCCTGAAAAACTCACCTTGGAAGTTGCCTCATTGGAACTCAACCAATCGAAACACGTTAGTGACCTCAAGCTTCCTGAAGGCGTCAGCACGAAAATTGACGGTCATGTTGTCGTTGCTGTTTTGAAAGAGCCTACTGTGGTGGAAGAAGTTGCTCCTGTCGCTGCCGCTGCCACCCCGGCTGCTGGTGCTGCCGCCCCGGCAGCAGGAGCAGCCCCGGCCGCCGCACCTGCCAAAGGTGCCGCACCCGCCAAGAAATAAACCCGCGTCCCACAAACTCTGAATGTGTCCGAAGCTTTCTCATCGTCCGTCGCGATTCCGCGCTTGATCGTGGGACTAGGCAATCCCGGACGCGATTACGAGGACACGAGGCACAACATTGGATTTATGGTCGTGGACGCTCTCGCCAGCCAGTTGCAGGTTCCTTGGACAGTGGAAAAACGCTGGGACTGTGCACTTGCGAAATTAGCGAACGGCTGGCTGCTCAAGCCACTGACCTTTATGAATCGCAGTGGCGAGGCAGCATCCGCCGTGTGCCGTTTTTTCAAGGTCGATCCGCGCGAAGTGCTGGCTGTGTATGATGATGTCGATCTTCCGTTGGGCACCGTGCGCTTCCGCCTGAATGGTTCCGCTGCCGGACACAATGGCGTCCGCTCCCTCATATCACATCTCGGTGGGGATAATTTCCCACGCCTCAAGATGGGCATTACTGCCGGGAACGAGCGTCCTGCAGGCGACCGCATGATCGACCATGTTTTGGGAAAATTTTCCGACGATGAAAAGCCCCAGGTGCAGTCCGTGATCCGACGTGCTACGGAAGCCATCCAGTCGGCAATGAAATCCGGCTTGGAGGCCGCGATGAATCTATACAACCGCAAAGAAGAAACAGTGAACCCAACCAGTAAAATACCATGAGCCGAAAATACGAAGCCATGATCGTCCTCGACACCAAAGGCAAAGACGAAAGTGTCGAAACTCTCATCAGCCAGATCACCCGCGACTTCGAGCAGAATGGCGCGAAGCTCGAGCAGGTGGACAACCTCGGGAAGAAAAAATTTCCCTATTCCCCCCGCCATGTCGAGTCCGGCACGTTCGTCAATTTCCTTTTTGAAGGAGACGGCGCAACCGTGGACAAGCTCCAGGCGAAGCTCAAGCTCAACGAAAACATCTATCAGCAGTATTATCAGCGCCGCTGATTCCGGGCGAAATAACATCTCGGGAAAAATTCAGTCGCCAAACCGCGGCCTGTTCGCTAACCTGCCTCCACTATGGCTTCATTGAACAAAGTAATGCTCATCGGGAATCTCACGCGTGATCCCGAAGTCCGCTACACGCCCAAGGGCAGCGCCGTTTGCGATCTCGCCCTGGCCGTGAACCGCTCCTACACCGCCGACAATGGCGAGAAACGCGAAGAGGTAACTTACGTGGATATTGTTGTCTGGGCCAAGCTTGCCGAAATCGCCGGAAAATACCTGCAAAAAGGCTCGCCCGTTTTCGTCGAAGGTCGCCTGCAAATGGATCAGTGGGATGACAAGCAGACCGGAGTAAAGCGCACGAAAATTCGTGTGGTCGCCGAGAATTTCCAATTCCTCGGTAAGCGCGAAGGCGCCGCTGCGGCAGGTTCTGGTGATGACGAAGGTGGGGGAGCACGCCCCGCTCCCCGTCCGGCGCAGAGGTCTCAACCCCCGCGTCAGGAGCAGCCCGCCACTGAATTCGGCGAAGGGCCGATCACTGACGGGCTGGAAGATGATGACATTCCGTTTTGATCACCCAAGTCATTTCTTGCAATTGAAAGGCAGGCTTCGGCCTGCCTTTTGCATTTCACACTCCTGACAGCATCTCGCGCAGCATCGGCACCATCTGGATATAAAGGCTCTGCCCTCCGAGGCGACTGAGCTGTTCACTGATGAGCTCTGAATCTGGCACCAGATCAGCGGGCAGCATCTCTTCATGCGAGTGATCACGAACCACGACTTTCGTGCAGACATAAGCCGCGCCGCAACTGCGCGAAACGGTGAAGCTGGCCCGATCCGATGCGAGCATGATGCCGAGCAGGGCTTCGTCACCTGCCCCTTCACGGAAGCTTACGACGATGGCATTCCCTTCCGTAGTGATCAGTTTGATGCCCCCAGACGTGTCCAGCTTGCATTTCATGCGCACCGCAATCCAAGCGGCGATCAACAGCCCTGCGAGCCGGTGACCGGCGGAATGGGTGATCTCGATGCGCCGCAAATTCGGCAGCTCAGAGAGCGCAATGGAATCCTGAAAACATGACGCGAGCGCGGTGCGGAAGAGATGCGAGCGCAACCAGCTTAAATCATAAACACGGAACCGGGCGGTGGATTGCGAGAGCGCATGTTGCAGAGCCGTGAAATCGCCCTCCGGATTGTTCCACTTGGAGCTGTCGATGAACAGCATGTCCATCACACTGTAAAATCGTTCCGAGAAATTGGCCGAGAGATCGCCCTGCCACCAGCAAACGAGAGGCAGGTCCGAATCAAGATGCGCGAAGACGATGTTCCGCACCTGGTTCATGCTTCCGCCTTCCAGCAGGAATGAGACTTGCTCGCTGCACACAGATTTGTGTCCGTCGTGGAGCTGGCAATGGGCTGTGATCCAAGCGCGTGAGCTGGACTTGCCACCGGGCAACGCCAGCAACAGCAGCCCGCGGCAAGCGTGTTCCCGTGTGATCTCCTCAAGCAGTAAAGTATTGCTTTCAATGGTCGAGGCATCCTCGCTGTAGATGGCAAAATTCATCAGCGACGCGCGCGTGCGCGCATCGTCCTTGCCCCAGAGTTCCTTCAAGGCCTTGTCCACCTGACCCAGCGGCACTTCTTGTCCAAGGATGGCGAGAGATACTTCAAGTGAGATGCTCATCAGGGAATTTGTATTCTAAATGCCTTTAAGTTTTTCTGCAATCCAGCGCGGGTCACGCCGACCATCGACCACGGCTCTGACAAGTATGGATTCATTTTCGATGGAATAGTAAATGAAATACGGGAAGCAAGAAACTAACATTTTATGATAATCTCCGACTTTCAGGTGGACAACTGCGAGCAGGGAAAGTTGATCAATTTGATCCGAAAGGATTTCGAGAAAATACCGTATAATTCCAGCTTCTTGACTCTCGTAAAAATAATATCCCTCTGCCAGATCAAGGCTCGCCGAGGGCAGGAAGACCACTGTCTTCTGTCGCAAAGAGCCATGAGTTTTCGCTTGGCCTCCTCCCACGGAACAGGCACTTCAAGGCCCGCACGGTAGCGATTTTCCCTCTCCTGAAGAAGGTCAAGATGCCATTGCGGCGTTTCAAACGCGTGGTCGTTGCCGCCCAATGTCCTTGATTTCCGCCATCGCCTGAAGTTTTTCCTTATCACTCATTTTTTCAAGATTGGGGATCAGGGCACTCATGGTTGGATTATCTCACTACGGTTTCGGCTTGCCCATCATCAAAGCCTGCGCCACACCCGGCCATCGGCAGCGAGCAGATCATCCGCTTCCTTTGGCCCCCAGGAACCGGCGGGATACTCGCACATGGGCGGTTGCGGGCCATCGTTGTGCCAGGCGTGTTCGATTTCGTCAATGAATGTCCACGCGTTTTCGACTTCATCGCGACGGGCGAAGAGCGTGGCGTCACCGGTCATGGCATCCAGCAGCAAACGTTCGTAAGCTTCAGGACTGGCCTTGCCAAAACTGGTGCTGTAACGGAAGTCCATCTTCACGGGCTGCATAATGAGCTGCACACCCGGCATCTTCGAGAGCATCCGCAACGAGATGCCTTCGTCCGGCTGGATGCGGATGACGAGCACATTGCGCGTGCCGCGCTGCAAGGTGGTGGGGAAGGGGGCTTGCGGTGGATACTTGAAATGCACGGAGATTTCCGTCGACTTCTTCGGCAGTTGCTTGCCTACGCGTATGTAGAAGGGCACGCCCTGCCAGCGCCAGGTGTCCACAAACAAACGAAGTGCCACATAGCACTCAGTCATGCTCTGGGGGTTCACACGATCTTCCTGCCGGTAGCCGACGCGCTCCACGCCGTCCACGCTGCCGGCGATGTATTGCGCGCGGATCACATTGGCTGCGACTTCATCTGGGCCGCGCCACTTGCGGAGCGAGCGGATGACCTTGACCTTTTCATCACGCACGGAATCCGCGCTGAGATCGGTCGGCGGCTCCATGGCCACGAGGCTGAGCAACTGGAACAAATGATTCTGCACCATGTCGCGCAGCGCGCCCGCAGTGTCGTAGTAACCGCCGCGCCCGCCTTCCATGCCGAGATTTTCCGAACAGGTAATTTGAATATGGTCAATGTAACGGCTGTTCCAGTTCGGCTCGAACATGATGTTCGCAAAACGCAGCACCATGATGTTTTGGGCCGTCTCCTTGCCGAGATAATGATCAATGCGGTATGTGTCCCGCTCGTGAAACGTGGCATTTACCACTTCGTTGAGATGGCGCGCCGTGGCGAGGTCCTTGCCGAAGGGCTTCTCACAAACCACCCGCGCCCACTTGCCGCCTGCGCCCTCGTTCAAGCCGCTCTCGCGGAGCTTGAGCATGATCTGATCGAAAAATTCCGGGGCGGATGCCAGATAGAAAAGACGGTTCGCAGGCACGCCGCGCTGATTGTCGAATTCATCCAGCATGACCTTCAGGGACTTGTAGCCCTCGAGGTCTTGGAATTCGCTTTGATGATAGTGAATGTTTTGTCCGAAGCTGCCCCACAGGGTCGTGTCATGCCCCTGACGGGAGTTTTTCTTGTTGGAATCTTCCAACTCGGCGAGGAAACCTTCATCTGTTTTTTCACGACGCGCGAAGCCCACTACCTTGAAGTGAGGCGGCAAATCACCGCCTGCGGCCAGGTTGTAGAGCGCCGGAATAAGCTTGCGATGCGTCAGGTCGCCGGTCGCGCCAAAGATGACCATGGTGCAAGGCTCGGCGCGATGCCGCTGGATGAGCGTTTCTTGAAAGGGGTTTTCTTGATCGGACATAAAATTTGAAGGCGATAATGGCACCCGCGCATGAAGACGAAACCTACGATGCTAAGGCGTGATGCGCAACCACGCCGCAAGCGGGTTATGGAGATGGATTAAGCAAATCCTCTGCCTTTGATGAATGCTCGCGCAAGAACACGTCCGGCGCGACGCGATCCAGCGGCCCATCCGCGTAGCCGAGTCCAGGATAGACCGATGTGCTCTGACGCACTTCAAAATGCAGATGCGCCAGATAGTGTCCATTCGCCGTGCCCACGGTTCCGATTTGCTGGCCACGTTTTAGAGTGTCACCGAGTCGCACCAAAACTTTGTCCATGTGGGCATACACCGTTTGATAAACCCGCCAGCCATGAGGGGCGTCGGCGTCTGGCACCCGGTGCCCCAGAATGACCATGTTGCCCCAGCCATCGGCGGGGATTCCGCCATAAATGATGCGCCCCGTGCCGCTGGCAAAAACAGATTCGCCGAAATCCGAATTCCATCCGCCGATTCCATTGAAATCACTGCCCAGATGTCGCGTGGTGCGGAACGGTTGTGCATCATAAATCAGCGCCCCGTGCTCGCTCCCGACGGGAGATTCGAATCGCGAGGCCAGCGGCAAGGCGGCGATTTCCAGTGCCGACAACCGAACGAAGGCTGCGTCAAAGGGCTTGATCACTGGCTCCTTTTTGGGCGCACAGCCAGCAAGAGCGAAAATTATCAGAAGGAATGGACGGCAGTGTCGCGCGTGAAGCATTTTTTATAAATCGCCTATCCCTGCCCGGCACGCAAGGTTGGCGTTGACTCTTGCTGATGGCTTGGAACATTCCGCCATCCGATGACTGAAACCGTTCGCCAGCAGCTTGATCTGTTTCTCGCCAGCAGCGGCTTGCGCCGCACCAAGCCGCGTGACGTCATCATCGAGGCCGCGTTCGGCACGCGCGAGCATTTCAACGCGGACGAACTGCACGAAATGGTGCGGCGGATTGACCGCAGCATCTCACGCGCCACAGTTTACCGGACGCTCAATCTCCTCGTGAATTGCGGCCTCTTGCGCGAGGTCGATCTGGGACGCGACCAGACTTACTACGATCCAAACTTTCTCGACAAACCGGAGCACAACCACCTCATCTGCACCGACTGCGACCGCGTTGTCGAGTTCGAGGACGAGCACATCGCCGTGCTCGAAGACTGCATCACGCGTCGGCTAGGTTTCACACCCGCCAGCAAAAGCATCCGCATCGTCGCCAAGTGCGACGAACTGGAACGGACGGGACAATGCAGGTTTCAGAATACGAAACACAAGTCGCCTGGCACAAGGTGATGCGCGTTATCGTCTGCGCCGCAGCAGGAGTCCGCCAAGCCCGCCGAGCATAAGTATGGAACAGGAGGGTTCGGGAACGCTACTGATCACACTGCCAAGCGCAAACCTGCCGCCATTTGGCGCCACAATAAGAACGCGAGCAATCTCGATACTACCGAAATTAACATTCGTGAAACTGGAGAAAGGGATCAAAAACTCGCTCGCACCGATAGGCAGCGTGGTGGAAAATTGTGAGTTACTGAATCCCGGACTTCTGAGCCACACCTCAAGTGAAGCGGCCTTGCTGGCATCAATGACGGATACATCAATTTGGTTTCCTGCACTAAGATCAATGTTGACCCCTGACACCGCCCCATAGTCAACACCGAAAAAAGCGCTAGTGGTTCCGGCTGAGGTAAAAATTGCCTGTCCCAGTGTGGCGGCGTTATTGACAGTTACAGAAATTAATCCGCCTGTCGATCCACTGATGAAGGTAGTTCGTTTGCCATTCGCAACCCCAGAAAGTGACAGACCAGTTTCAGGGCCTGAGACCTTAGAGATTGTGGTGCTGATTGAACTTCCGCCTACATTGAATGAGTCTAGAATAGTGGCAGAGTTGGACGCCCCCGGTAGGAGAAGCATCGTTGCAGCAATGCTTGAAATCCAAGTGGAAGCCTTCATTCCACACTAGTGTAATGCGCGCGAAATAGTATAACAAACTAGTTGCACTTGATGTGTCAAGGTGTGGGCATGCGTCATGCCGTATCCATTGAACTAAGTCCTGAGCAAAAAGAT
>JAYVZW010000293.1:0-14566 GCA_043783015.1 Verrucomicrobiota bacterium | reverse complement strand
GAACCGGCATCCCGTTGAGATTGCTGTAAGCTACCGCCACTCAGTTACGACGGGAAGCGAACTTCGAGAGCAGGCGCAGAATTTCCAAGTAGAGCCACACCAGCGTCACCAGCAGGCCGAAGGACGCATACCACTCCATGTATTTCGGCGCACGGGTTTGCACGCCATGCTCAATCACACCAAAGTCGATGATCAGATTCAGCGCGGCCACGATCACGATCACAAAGCTGATGCCGATGCTGAACATGCTGCTCCCGTAAAGAAAACCCAGCTTGATGCCAAACATGCTGAGCACCATCGCAATAAGATAAGTCAGTGCGATCCCCGCCGTCGCAGCAAAAACACCCATCACGAATTTTTTCGTCGGCTGGATAATCCGGGTGGTGTAGAGGCCCAACATGCCGATGAGAGTGCCCGTCGTCAGAAGCACCGCTTGGAGGACGATTCCGTGAAACTGCACCTCATACATCGCGGAGACCGCGCCGAGCAGAAGACCTTCGGATACGGCATAGAGCGGAGCAGTCACGGCAGACCATTCCTTCTTGAAACAGGTGACAAGGCAGAAGACGAGCCCCCCGATCAAGCCGCCCCATATCCACGGCATTGCCTCCGCAGGTTGGGTCATGAACTTTTGCCACGTGAAATAGGCTGGCAAAAGAACCATTGCCAGAAGCAGCGCAGACTTGTTCACCGTGCCTTGCAGCGTCATTGGATTGACGTTATCGACGCCAACGGAATTGAAGGCTTTTTCAGAGAGAGTGGGATTGGATGAGTTCATCATGGTGGAGCATTTAGTTTGTTTGATGGGAGGGCTGTAGAAAGAGCGGGAATTTTCTAGTTCCCTGGCAAAAGTGATACGAGCGCGCCGGATGGCAAGAGCTTAATTCAATAAGCCAGCCACGGCAAGTTGCGATGAATATTGCCGCGTCTAATCCTTCAACAACTCTGGCAGCTTTACGGCAAGCGCCGGATGCGCTTCAACGAGTCGCAGCAGATCGAGTTCATCCTTCCGCCGCTCTAAAGGGCGCCGCTCAGCATCGCTCCAAGCCCAGAGTTTTCCCTGAAACGTGTCTGCCAAAGCGGCTATGGGCAAGGTCATGCCCAGCACGTCCGCTTCGCTTGCTCGCTCGGCCATGCCACCATAGCGCGGGTCTGTGGTGATGTCACCCTTGCCCTTCAAGTTTGCCGAGAAGCGGAAGGGTGTGATGAGGAACCCAGCCTGTCGCGCGGTATCCAGCGCTTTTGAGAAATCAGAGAAGGCCACGACCATGTCCGCATCTTTGGTGACGAGTGGTTCCTTGGCCCAATGGTTCACGGCCAGTCCGCCGATAACACACCATTGAATTCCAGCGGCTTTCCAAGCTTCAGCCAGACGAAGGATGTCTCCCCCACCTCCCGATGTTTGCCAGTCGTAAAACTCGGCCGAAGTCATTTTCGGGAGACTAACATATTATTCACTTCATGCGAACCGTTAAGAATGAATTCAATACGCCAGCCACGGCCCAAGCCATTTCTCAGTCGCCTCAATGCTCATGCCTTTGCGCGTGGCGTAGTCTTTAATCTGGTCCTTGTTCAGTTTGCCAGTCGCGAAGTAGCGCGACTCGGGATGGCTGAAATACAGGCCGCTGACGGCTGAGCCGGGATGCATGGCGTGGCTCTCGGTCAGAGTGACTCCGGTGTGCTTGGTGGCGTCGAGCAGATCGAAAAGGATGGGCTTCTCCGTGTGGTCGGGCTGAGAAGGATAACCGGGCGCAGGCCGGATGCCGCGATAACGCTCGCGGATGAGGTCTTCGCTGCTGTGTTCCTCCGGTTTCTCGTAGCCCCAGGCGACGCGGGCTTGCTTGTGCATGTATTCCGCGCTGGCTTCGGCCAGACGGTCGGCGATGGCCTTGGCCATGATGCTGTTGTAGTCGTCGTTCGCATTCTTGAATTCGTCGGCAAATTCATCCGCGCCATGCACGCCGACACAGAAGCCGCCGATGTAATCCGCCCGCCCGCTGTTCTTCGGCGCAACAAAATCCGCCAGCGCGTAGTTCGGCGTGTCCTTCTTGATGATTTGCTGCCGCAGCGTGTGGAAAACTTCGAGCAGTCGCTGGCGTGATTCGTCCGTAAAGACTTCGATGTCATCGCCGACGCTGTTCGCGGGATAGAACCCAAAGCAGGCGCGAACGGTGTAGCGGTTCTCTTTGATGATGCGATCCAACAACGCGCGCACGTCTTGATAAAGTTTCGCCGCCTCCGGCTCCACCTGGGCCTGAAACTCCGGCAGCGCACTCTTAAAGCGCTGCTCCTTACCGTCCCAACGCCCGCGCAATTCCCAAGTGTGAAAGAACGGCGACCAGTCGATGAGGGGTAGCAGATCCGTGATCGGCAGAGGGTCGTAGGTATTCACTCCGGTGAAGCCGGGCACCGCAATCTCCTGCGTGCTCCAGTCGAACTGCGCTCCTTTCGCACGGGCATCTGCAAGCGGGATAAGTTTTTTTGCTTCATCTTTCGCCGCGTAATCCGCGCGCAGCTTGATGTGGCGTTCCTCGTTCTGCTTCACAAATCCGGCGCGTTGCTCCTCGCTGATCAACGAGGTCATCACGGGCACCGAGCGCGAAGCATCGAGCACATGCACGATGGATTGCTGGTAATGCGGGGCAATTTTGATCGCAGTGTGCGCGGCGCTGGTCGTCGCGCCACCGACGAGCAGCGGCAGTTTCAAGCCGAGCCGTTGCATCTCCTTGGCCACATGCACCATCTCATCGAGCGACGGTGTGATCAGTCCGCTCAATCCGATGATGTCCGCCTTCTCACGTGCAGCGGCTTCGAGAATTTTTTCGCACGACACCATGACGCCGAGATCGACAACGCGGAAGCCATTGCAGGCCATGACTACGCCCACAATGTTTTTGCCGATGTCATGCACATCACCCTTCACGGTGGCCATGACGATACAGGCTGCGGAGTCGCTGGCGGCCACTTCCGCAACAGCATGTGCATCGGTTTCCAATGCTTTCTTATGAGCCGCAGCGCGCGCCTCGGCATTAGCAACTTTCTCCGCCTCCATGAAGGGTTCGAGATACGCCACGCTCTTCTTCATCACGCGCGCGCTTTTCACGACCTGCGGCAGAAACATTTTCCCTGCGCCGAAGAGATCACCAACCACACTCATGCCGTCCATCAGCGGACCTTCGATGACCTTGAGCGGCACCACGAGCTTGTCGAGTGCCTCCTGGGTGTCCTGATCAATGAAATCGGTGATGCCCTTGAGCAACGCGTGTTCGAGCCTCTTCTCCACGGGCGCATCACGCCACGCGAGATCGGCCTCCTGCTGTTTCACGCCTGCAACGCCCTTGAACTGCTCAGCGTAATCGACCAATATTTCCGTCGCTTCAGCGCGGCGGTTCAAGAGCACGTCCTCGACTTTTACCAGCAACTCCTTGGGTATCTCTTCATAGACTTCCAGCATCCCTGCGTTGACGATGCCCATGTCCATTCCGGCTTTGATGGCGTGGAAAAGAAACGCGCTGTGCATGGCCTCGCGCACCTTGTTGTTGCCGCGGAAGCTGAAGCTGATGTTGCTCACGCCGCCGCTAACCTTCGCATGTGGCAGGTTTTGTTTGATCCAGCGAGTGGCCTCGATGAAGTCCACTGCGTAGTTGTTATGCTCTTCCATGCCCGTCGCCACGGTCAAGATGTTCGGATCAAAGATGATGTCCTCCGGTGGGAATCCAACTTCATCCACAAGAATGCGGTAAGCGCGTTCGCAAATGCGGATTTTTTCCGCGTAGCTCGCGGCCTGTCCGTTTTCATCAAAGGCCATGACAACGGTCGCTGCCCCATAGCGTTTCAGTGCGCGGCCACGTTCCTTGAAGACTTCCTCGCCTTCCTTCAATGAGATGCTATTCGCGATGCCCTTGCCTTGCAGACATTTCAGGCCGGCCTCGATGACTTCCCATTTGGAGGAGTCCACCATGATCGGCACCTTGTTCACTTCCGGCTCGGTTTGCAGCAGGATGAGAAACTTGGTCATCATCGCCACGCCGTCGATCAGCCCCTCGTCCATGCAGACGTCGATCACGTTCGCCCCATTCTCGACCTGCTGCCGCGCGATGGCCACGGCCTCCTCCAATTTGCCGTCCTTGATAAGCTTCGCGAACTTCGGCGATCCGGCGACGTTCGTGCGCTCGCCGATCATGAGATAATTCGACGTGCCAGTAACACGGGCTTCCAGCCTGTGCTGTTCTGCGGGCGTCCCGCCTGCGCTTTCTGATGAACGAGCAGGATGCTCGTCCGACACCACAAGCGGGACGCTTGTGTTACCAATAAGATTGTAAGGCTGCGAGCCGGACAAACGCATGACTGTCTCCAGTTGCGGCACGTGCCGCGGCTCGAGTCCTTCGACAGCTTTCGCAATCGCGGCGATGTGCTCCGGCGTGTTGCCACAGCAGCCGCCCATGATATTCACGAAACCGTGACCGCCGAAATCTTTGGCAAACTCCGCCATGTCCGGCGGCAACAAATCGAATCCTGTGGGCGCGAGAGGATTGGGCATTCCTGCGTTCGGATAGCACGAGACAAATGTGTCCGCTTTCTGCGCCAATTCTTCGAGGAACGGCCGCATCTTGTCGGGACCGAGCGAGCAATTCAGACCGATGGAAAGCGGCTTGACGTGCCGCATGGCATTGAGATAGGCCTCCGTGATCTGCCCGGAAATCATCGTCTCGCCGCCGGGGCCGACGGCCGCAGAAATTTGAATTGGCAGCTCGATTTTATCTTGCGCAAACACTCCCTCGATGGCCGTCAATGCGGCCTTGGCATTGAGCGAATCAAAAATGGTCTCTACCATCAAAGTATCCACTCCGCCTGCGATCAGGGCGCGAATTTGGTGGGCGTAGGCCGCCACCACTTGATCGAAAGTAACATAGCGGAAGCTGAGGTCTTGGAGGTCGGGGAACTGCGAGAGCGAAACCGTGAGCGGCCCGACTGCGCCCGCGACGTAGCGTTTGCGCCCGGTCTTTTCACCAATCAAGTCCGCCCACTTCCGACACTGCTGCGCGGAATTGAAATTGATTTCCCAAGCCAGGTCGTTGAGGAATTTGTCTTCGATGATCTTCTGGAAAAATGCAGGGTCTTTACGCCCGCCCTTCTCGCGCGGGTCCTCGATAAAGAATTCGCTCTGGGCGATACTGGTGCCGGAGAAGGTGTTCGTCTCGATGATATCCGCACCCGCTTCCAGGAAACGACGGTGAATGTCCTCGATGATATCCGGGCGGGTGATGCTCAGGATGTCGCCGTTGTTGAGCAGGTCCTTTTCATTAACCTTGAAGCGCTCACCCCGGGCGTCGGCTTCCTTCAGCCCGTAGCCTCGGATCGTCGTTCCCATGGCACCATCGATCACGATGATGCGTTTCTGCATCAGTGCTTCAAGCTCGGAACGGACGTTGGGGCGCGCAGGCATGTTAACACCCTAGTGGTGAACGAGAAGGTTTCAAGCTTCATATTAACGCATCATGATTTGTAGATGTGAGATAAGCAGTCGCGCGATTAAGAAAAGTTTGCCTGAGTATGGCATTCATGCCATACTTTAAGTATGAAAATGACAATGCATATCGACGAGGCCTTGTTGGCCGAAGTTATGGCCGCGACCGGGGCGAAAAGCAAAACCGCCGCCGTGAACGAGGCTTTGAGAAAGATCGCCACCAAATTCAGACAAAGGGAGAGGTGGAGCCGTGGATTAGGAATGACTGCGGATGAAATTGCCGCCGGGTTTGATGCTGATGTTGCGCTTGGATTGCGTGGGCATCTCCCGCCCTTTGAAAAACCCGCGCTGGTCTCCGAGACTAAAGTTAAGTATGGAAAAAAACGTGCTCGTTGATTCCAGCTTCTTTATCAGAAGTTTCCGTCAAGGCGGGGATCCGTTCCGTGTGTTGCAGCAAGCAAACCTTGGATACGAGTTCTACTCCTGCGGGTTGGTCATGCTTGAAGTATGCCGTGGCATGCGAGTAAGGCGACTTTACGAAGCGGCGCGAAATCACTTCGCGGTCATGTGCTGGGTGCCGACGACCGAAAAAATATGGAGTGATGCCACCCATCTTGCGCGTGATCTTGCCACTCGCGGCGTTACAATGCAGCTCACTGATCTGGTCATCGCCGCATCAGCATTATCTGTGAATGCGGCAGTGATTACGCTGGATACGGATTTTCAACAAGTGCCGAACCTCCGCGTGATCGATAAGTTGGAGGAGTAGTTGCGCACTTGTGATGTTGCGCGATGAATCCCGCCCGCATGAACCCGCCTGACCGCGAAACCATTCTCGAAGCCCGCGACCTCACCCGCGAGTTCGATGGTGTGACGGCGCTGGATCGGTTCAGCTTCTCGCTGAAACGCGGCGAGGTGCTCGGCCTCCTTGGTGCGAATGGTGCGGGCAAGACCACGGCGATGAACATGCTGCTGGGCCTGACCACGCCGACCTCGGGTAGCATTCGCGCGTTCGGCCTGGATTTGCAGAAGCATCGCATCACAATCCTCAAGCGCGCCAACTTCTCCAGCGCCTACACTTCGCTGCCCGGCAACCTCCTCGTCTGGCAGAACCTGCTGGTCTTCGCTCGCATTTACGGTGTGCCAGACGCCAAGAAAAAAATTGCGGAATTGCTGGACCTGTTTGAAATCAGCGAACTGCGCAAACGCGTCACCGGCCAGCTTTCCGCCGGCGAAAGCACGCGCCTGAATCTCTGCAAAGCGTTGCTTAACGACCCCGAGCTGCTTCTGCTCGACGAGCCTACCGCGAGCCTTGATCCCGACATCGCCGATAAGGTGCGCAAGACCATCCGCCGGGTGCAGGCCGAGCGCCAGATCAGCATCCTCTACACTTCTCATAACATGAAGGACATCGAGGAAGTTTGCGACCGCGTCATCTTCCTGCACAAAGGAAAAGTCGTCACCGAAGGCACGCCCGCAGATATCGTCGCGAAGTCACAGCAGAACTCTCTCGAAGACGTCTTCATCAAAATCGCGCGAAGTGGTGAGATCGAGGATGCGCCCGCGACAACTGCCAAATTAGCATGAACTTCCGCATCATCTCCGCACTCGTCCTGCGCTATTTGTTTCTCTACACCCGCACGCCGATGCGGCTCATTGAGCTTATTTTCTGGCCTCTGGTGGACCTCATGGTGTGGGGAAATCTAACGCTGTTCCTCCAGGAAAACAGCACTGCGCAGTTCAGCCACTACCTTGTGTTTCTCATTGGCGGGATGATCCTCTGGGACGTGCTGTTTCGCGCGCAGCAAGGAGTGGCCATCTCGTTTCTGGAGGATGTATGGACGCGCAATTTGCTCAATGTCTTCGTCGCCCCGGTGCGCACGTCGGAATATGTTGCCGCCACCTTCACCATCGGGTTTCTCCGCATCTGCGTCACGGTTTTAGTGCTTTCGCTGGTTGCCGGAATCGGTTACCACTTCGATATCTTCACGCTGAAGTGGAGCCTCCTGCCGTTCTTCGTGAACCTTATGGTCTTCGGCTGGTCGCTAGGCATGATTTCCACGGCGCTCATCCTCCGATGGGGACAGGCGGCGGAGTCACTGGCCTGGGCCATTCCGTTTTTCATCCAGCCTGTCGTCGCGGTATTTTATCCCGTGGCCAAGCTCCCCGGTTGGTTGCAGCCTGTGGCCTCGGCGTTCCCCGCCACTTACGTCTTCGAAGGCATGAGAGAAGTGCTTGATCCGAAAAATGGAACCGTGAGCTGGTATAATCTGGGCATGGCCGCCGGACTGAATGTCATCTTCATGGTGCTGGCGGCGATCATCTTCGCATCCATCCTGCGCGCCACAAAGCGCAAAGGATTGCTGACAAAGTTCGCAACGCAGTAATTTCCAGGCAGTCACCGTTGCCTTGTGATCCCGCTAATCATTGCGCGAATCCGCAATGATAGCGACCAGCTCCCGGCATAAGGATTCTCCGTGCTACGTTCCCGGCGCTGCTTCGGACAGCCCTTCGTCGCAGTCTCCATACTTCTGCTCGCTGTTGCGATGCCGCAGCGCCCCGATGCTCGCTTTGGATTCCACCACGCTCAAATCAATCCTTAGATGGCATCGAATCGATCCCAGGTTCGTCCGCCCTAGATGGAGAACCAGCAAAATGCACTGTGGGGTTTCACCCCATATCGAATGTGAGTGGGGGCCATAACGTGAGCATCATGAAACCGAATACAATGGCTTTTGCCAAAATAACCCGTCATGAGTCCTCAGTAACCCCACGCGCTTTGAAACCCAGGACATTTCCCGTTCTGGCGTCAGCACTGATTACTTTTTGTAGTGTGGCGTGTTTCTCTTCACACGCCAGGGCGACAGATAATGACACCCTCAACAGCGACGACGTGAAGTTCGTCAAGGAAGCTGCTGCTGACAACATGGCGGAAGTCACCTTGGGCGAGCTTGGCGTCAAGAAAGCCTCCAGCAGTGAAGTGAAAAAGTTCGCCGAGATGATTGTGAAGGATCATGGCATGGCCAGCGAGGAATTAAAGAAACTGGCGACCATCAAAGGCGTTGATGTATCGGCCGGTATCGAACCCAAGCAGGCTGAGAAGATTCAGGGCTTGGAGAAACTTATCGGTGCCGACTTCGATAAAAATTTTGTAGCTGTAATGGTGAGCGATCACAAGGCGGACGTGAGCAATTTCGAGAAAGCATCCGCGAACAGCAAAGACGCGAACCTGAAGGCCTGGGTGGACAAAATGATTCCAACTCTCAAGGCCCATCTTTCCAGTGCCCAGCAGCTTAACGGCGAAGCCAAGGTCGCAGGGAATGCATCACACGCAGTCAACGATTCGAGCGCCCCGGACAACACTGAACGTAATGCGCGTGATCGTAATGACGCAACACTGACCCCTTTCGATCAGGGCAGCAGCAAGAACGATACAGAAATCACCGCGCAAATCCGCCGTGGTATCAGGGCTGAAAAGAACCTCTCCACGAATGCCCAAAACGTGAAGATCATTACCATCAATGGAAAAGTCACTCTCCGCGGGCCGGTTAACAATAACAACGAAAAAGCCCTCATCGGTAAAATTGCGAAACAAAGTGTGCAAGCCAACAACGTGGACAGTCAATTGGAAGTTAAGTGAAGGATCACACCGTTGAAGAATTTTTACAGTAAAACCCACCACCAACCAAATAAAACAAACCGTTATGTCAAAAAAATCCGTATTCTGCATCGCCACCTCTCGTCACCAAGCTGACCTGATCGTGGATCAACTTAAAGACGCAAACTTCTCCAGTAGCGACATAGCAGCTCTGTTCTCTGACAAGAACAGCAGCCATGATTTCGCTCACGAGAAAAACACCAAAGCCCCTGAAGGAGCTGTAACCGGAGCAAGCACAGGCGGCGTCATCGGCGGTGCTTTGGGCTGGATTGCTGGCATTGGAGCCCTCGCCATTCCCGGTGTTGGTCCCTTTATTGCCGCCGGTCCCATCATGGCCGCCCTCAGCGGTGCTGCGCTCGGTGCCACACTCGGCGGCATTGCCGGCGGGTTGGTTGGATTAGGCATTCCAGAAATCGAAGCCCGGCGTTACGAAGGCAAGATCAAGGAAGGAAACATTCTTATTTCCGTTCATACCGAGAATGGTGAAGAGATCACTCAGGCCAAAAACATCTTCACTCGCGCCGGTGCTCAAGACATATGCACGACGGGTGAATCAACGACCCCTGCTAACCATCCGGTTAAAGACGGCAATCTCTCCAATCATCCCTCCGATTCAGTATTCGCATCATCCGAAGTCTAATCCCCAAGCGCCCCATCGAACGAGAAGACTCGTTCGCCGGGGTTCAAATTCCAAAAACCTAAATATTAAAAAAATGAAAACACTCAATGATTTGTTTCACGGCGAACTCTCCGACATTTATGATGCAGAGCGTCGCCTAGTCAAAGCCCTGCCAAAGATGGCCAATGCCGCCACATCCGAGGATCTAAAAGCGGCCATCCTCTCACATCTTGAAGAAACAAAGGGTCACGTGTCGAAGCTCGAACAAGTGTTCGAATGCTTTGATCTCAAAGCCCGCGGCAAAACTTGTGAAGCCACTGTAGGCCTGCTCAAGGAAGGTGATGAAATCGTGGCGGATTTCAAAGGTTCCCAAGCAATCAACGCCGCAATCATCTCCGCAGCTCAGAAGGTCGAGCATTACGAAATCGCCTCTTACGGCTGCCTTCATGAATGGGCGGGCAAACTCGACAACCCCGAAGCTGCCGAGCTTTTGCTCGAAATTCTCAACGAAGAGAAAGCGGCCAACGAAGCGCTTACCGAACTGGCAATTGCCAGCAGCAATAACGAGGCATTAGCCGGTTCTGAAGCTGGCGAGTCGAAGAACCATGCAAATTCAAAGAAATCACCCAAGCGCGAAAAGATCGCCGCTTTCTCATGATTTAATCGCAAGCCGTCTGGCTCAATTCTCAAACCACAAAGCCCTGCAATCTTCCGAAGGTTGCAGGGCACAATAAACCCCTGACCATCCAAGTCTTATGATCGCCCTAGCCTTACCACCGATCCTCGGCGCTGCCGGATACTCATTGATCTACATGCTCGGAGGTGGTGGCCTTGGTGTCGCCATTCTCATTTTCATCGTCATGAAAATTTTTGGTAAATGAAATTGGTTAGTCTTGCTGGGTGACATGGAGTGTCGACATACGCTTTGCGGCCGCGCAACTTGTCGTCACATACGAGTGGAATTATGTGGACGGCATGAGTGCCGTCCCTTCTTGGGATACGCTAACTATTCTGTGTGAGCATCAATAAGCTCGCTTACCAAGAACCTGCCGTTTCGCCGGTGGGACTTGAAGCTTGGTGCTTTCGGCCATAAGTTATGGCTTAATGAAAGCCAAACAGGCTGGGCAAATTTTCGCGGCTACGGTCGCGCTCGGACTCGGTGTATGGATGCTTGGCGCAGCCTGGCGGCTCATTCACACGGAAGAAATCCCGGTTACGGTCAGGGATGAATTCCGTGCTGCTGACTTCTTTGCCGCACAGATTCAACCACTCGTGACGGAAGAGGCGGTGGCCAACCGCCATGCCGTTGCTCATGCCAAGTTGCGGCTGCATGAAGTATTCGATAAATACCGGGGTCGTGCGCCGCATTTTTCTGACAAGCTCACGCATTGGGGTGTGAAGTGGAACTTGATGAAAGCATCCCTGCATGACTGGTGGAACAAGGACAACGATGCGGCGCAATTGACCCGAAAACTTTTCTCCGAAAGCATATTTTCCGAAGCGGAACTCAAAGGCGATCTCGAATCCGTGATGAAGGAATTCAGTTCGGAACTGGAGGCCAACCGGAATCTCATGCTGGTGCAAACCATTGCCAGTCTCCGTAGCGCCGATG
The DNA here is from genome assembly GCA_043783015.1 of Verrucomicrobiota bacterium. GTDB lineage: Bacteria > Verrucomicrobiota > Verrucomicrobiia > Verrucomicrobiales > Verrucomicrobiaceae > VFKE01. The sequence goes on along the minus strand of JAYVZW010000293.1, from coordinate 3,210 downwards.
TGCCGGTGAAGGGATTGTCAGTGGACGGACTGACGCAGGATTTTCAGGCACAAGTCGAGGTGTTGCTGCGTGAGCGCGCGAAGGACGTTCCGCAAGTCACACTTCTGGCGGCGGGCGGCGGATTGAGTGCTGGCATTGGATTTGGCTGGATGGCCGAGGCCGTGACCGGCGTCGTCGTGCGTTGGGCGGCCACTGCCGCAGTCACGGCGGGCGGCTCCACAGTCGTGGCTGGCACTGCCGGCGGCGCAGGGGGCACGACCGTCGGGCCAGCAGGCACTGTCGCGGGAATCGTGGCTGGATTGATTGTGGGCGGGGCGGCGGACTGGTGGATGGAATCGCACTTCAAAGAGAAGATGACCCGGCAGACCGTGGAAGCACTCGACGGCATGGAGGCCGCTGTTTGGAAAGACCAAAAGCGCGGATTGAACATTCTCCTGGCGCAGTTGGTCGAGGAGAATCGCATCGCTCACGAAAATGCCTTCAAAAACATCGCAGCCAATGCCGCCCATGAAAAACCCTGAACTCACGATTATGAAATACACCCGTCTAGCATTTGGTCTCCTTTTGGCACAAGGAGTTGTTCAAGTTCAGGCCCAAACCGCCGCTGCCGGACGGGCCTTGACGGAAGTTGTGGAAACGATGTTGCAACAATCCGCGAAGCAAGCTGGCAAACAGGCGGCAGAACAGCTTGCGGAACTGGGAGGAAAACAAGCCGTGCGTGAGGTCGCCGAAAAGGCTGCGCGCGAAGGAGGCGAAGCACTGGTGGAAAAGCTTGCCGCCAACACCAGCCGGTATGGAATTGTCGTGCTCCAAGGCGCGAAAGAATCGCCCGCCACATTCATGCGCGCGCTGGAAGGCGTTCCAGAGTCATTGCGCGGCGCGGCGCTCGCGGAACTCCGGCGTGAACCTGCGGTGCTCACGGGGCTGGTGCGGGAGGCTGGGGCGGATGCGTTGATTGTCGCGGGGAAAAATCCCGGGACCGGCGCGCAGATCATGCGTGAACTCGGCGGCAGCAGCGCGGGCGCGATCAAGGAACTCACGCAAGATCAAGCCATCCAGCTTGCCCGGCACTCAGGCGCCCTCGCCAAAGTCGCCGATGCCGGTCAGCGCACCCAGTTTTTGCAAATGCTCGCCAAAGCACCACAACGCGTGCTCGGATTGCTGGAGAAGAATCCCAAGGTTCTCTACACCGCCGCCGGCCTCACGGCATTCCTGGCATCGAAAGATCAATTTCTCGGCACTGACGAAGTTGAGATCGGCCCCGACGGCCAGTTGATCAAGCGAGTCACCAAAAGCGGATTCATCGAGCGCATGTTCGACAAGGGCGCGCAAACATTTGGCAAGCCGATCATGACCGTGGCTTGGGTCGGCTCGGCTCTCATCTGCCTGGCACTTGCGGGCTGGCTCTTCATCAAACTGCGTGCGTCACAGAAAATCACCGCGCTGAAAATGGACAAAGCCGTCGCTGCGGCGCAGAGCAGCGCACGGGTGGATTGAGGTCTCGTCCATGTGATGCTCTGACTCGCGTTTAGTTGTCGCGTCTGATCTTTTCCCCCGCGACGGCGGTAAGAAACTGTGGCTTGATTGCGGATGGATTTAGCGGACATCGGTTTCATTTTTGATTGGGACGGCGTGGTCATTGACTCGCATGCGGCGCATGAGGAGAGCTGGCGGCTGTTGTTTACGGAGATCGGGCGGGCGATGCCACCGGATTTCTTCAAGAAGACCTTCGGAATGCGGAACCAACAGATCATTCCGGCGTGGTTTGATTTCGTCCGCGCAGATGATGCCGTGGAAATCAAGCGTCTAGGCGACCGCAAGGAGGTGCTTTACCGCGACATTCTGCAGCGCGGCGGCATCGAGCCGCTACCGGGCGTGCTACAGCTGCTGCGCGAACTTAAGGCGTTGGGAATCCCGCGCGCGGTGGGGTCTTCCACGCCGAGGGCGAATATTGATTTCGTGACCAGCCTCGCCGGGCTCGATGGGCGGTTCGATGCCGCGGTCACGGCGGAGGATGTGACGCTGGGCAAGCCGGACCCGCAGGTGTTTCTCAAGGCTGCGGAAAAGATCGGACGCGTCCCGGCGCGATGCGTGGTCTTCGAGGACGCGCATGTGGGCATCGAGGCTGGGAAACGGGCAGGCATGAAGGTGGTGGCGGTCGCAACGACGCACCCGCTGTTGGACTTGGGCGCAGCAGACGCTGCGTTTGAGACTCTCGAGGGCCTAACGGTGAAGGAAATTTTGGAGGCAGTCAGCCTCATAAGCTGAGTCTGTCTTGATGGGAGTTCAAGGCTTGCCTGAGGCGTCACTTGCTTTGAAGCCTCTTGCTTTTGCACCGCGTCGAAGGAACTGTCGCACCCGACAATGACCACTCAAATACTTCCCACCGATCATCCTGAACTGTCCCGCGATGCCGTGGATGCTGCCGTGCGCCTGCTGGCAGCCGGCGAGGTTGTCGCGTTGCCGACCGAAACCGTTTACGGGCTGGCAGCTGATGCTTTGAATGCGGATGCGGTGGCAAAAATTTTTTCCGTCAAGGAGCGTCCTTCATTCGATCCGCTCATCGTGCATCTGCCGCACAAGGAAGACATCGACACTGTGGCGGATATTCCCGAGGACATTGAGTTGAACGTGCGGCGTCTCATCCTGCGTTTCTGGCCGGGGCCGCTAACTTTGGTGCTGCCAAAAAAATCTTGCGTGCCGGATATTGTCACCGCCGGTCTGCCAACGGTCGCAGTCCGCGTGAGTAACAATCACGTTTTCAATCGTGTGGCGCGCGGTCTGGGCAGACCGCTGGCCGCACCGAGCGCGAATCGTTTCGGCTCCATCAGCCCGACTTCCGCGAATGCGGTGCTCGCTGAACTGGACGGACGCATCCCGCTCATCCTCGATGGCGGCGCGTGCTTGCACGGACTGGAGAGCACGATCATCAAGGTGGAGAATGTAGGCGAATCGAAGCCGCGCTTTGTCATTCTGCGTCCCGGTCCGATCACGAACGAAGATTTGAAACCGTTCGGCAGACCGGTGCTGGCGAAGAATTTGAAGGGCCATGAAAAAGTGGAAGCGCCCGGCCAGTTGCCCTCGCATTATGCGCCGCGCACGCCGCTGCGTGTGTTCGACTCGCCGCATGATTTCATTCCCGAACCTGGGAAAAGCTATGCGCTGCTCAGTTACCGTGGCGATCCAGAAGACGGATTTCTTAATCGCACC
>JAYVZW010000292.1:0-4870 GCA_043783015.1 Verrucomicrobiota bacterium | reverse complement strand
ACTGCTCAATCGTCCAACGCCCCTCGCGCGGTGGCGGCACAACAAAAATAATTTCTCGACACGCGATTCTGCCTGCGCCCGCAGGTGGTTTGAGTTCGAGCTGATCAATGAGAAGCCGCTGCGTGCCGGGCGATAGCGGTTCACCCTCGGCCCATTTGAAGTCGCTCATCTCGTAATTCACTTTCGCCTTAATCTCCGGAAAATTTATACCAGCGATATTCCCGGGAGTGAACCCCATCGCGCTTACCACACCGTCATCCAGCTTCACGCGACGAATGCTCAGCCCATTCACAAATGACGCGGCGCGTGATTTCGCCACTGGCTTATTCGCAACATCAGGCGCACTCGCGGGCGCAAAGATTTTGAGCAGTTCAGGAGTCAGCGCCAGTGACGGCTTCACAATCGAAAGCTCCTCAAGCGTGATTTGTCCTTGATGCACGTGACCGCGCACCTGCAGAGATTCCAGCGTGATCGGTGCGCGTTCACTCTGCGCCACAACACTCGCTTTGATCGTTAAATTTTGCTCACCAACACTGAGCGCGCCATCGCTGCCAGTAAAGAGATCATCGGCATAAAAATTCGCCGTGACCTCCTCCCGAGTTCCATTCTGCCCAGTGTATCGCAGCCGCGCATTGAGCAATTCCACCCGCGCGATCTTCCATCCGCCGGGCAAGGTGATTGGATTGGGAGTCTCGCTGTTATCAGATTGTTTGAGCAGTTGTTCCAAATACGATTCGCTGATGCTGATCTCTGCGTTATTCAGCGTCACAAGGGTTGCACGGCGATGCCAGGCATCACTAAGCCCGGCCTTCACAACGACCACCGGCAGGCGCACCAGCAAATCATTGGTCTTGGCATCGCGCAGTTCAAAGCCCCGCACTGTTACCGCTTCACTCGTTAGAGTCAGATTCTCAATGCGCCCATTCATGGACGCGAGCGAGCGGTTGATATAATCAACCCGATACGCCCACAACCACCAAGTAGCGACCATCAGCAAGGCCACCAGGACAAAACCAGCACCGAAGCACCACGCTGCCAGCCTGCGCCATCGAAAGCGTTTTTTCACTGGCGGTGCGGCCGGGCTGGTCATCGAGAGACAAAAGCATCGGTAGAAGATATTTCACGCGCATTCTCTGCGGCGCGGTCGCGGTCGTCGCTTGCGGTTTGGTCAAACGGCTCTTTGGTGAACGCCCTTATGAGCCGAGCCCCTGACCGCGATGCCGCACTGGAAACTTTGATGTTAGCGCTGGAGAATGATCCAGCACTCACTCCCAGCGAGGGTCGCGTCGCGTTCCTGCGCGCGAGACCGCATGAGGGTTTGCGCCAGTTTGGTGACCGTTTGGTCTGCGTGCAGGATTTCAAACCCGCGGCAGTTGAACTGGAGGCAGCGGGCTGGAAAAATGCTGACACTATCGACGGAAAATTTTCCCTCGTTCTCCTGCTGCCGGAGCGGCAGAAGGAACTGACACTGGCGGACTTTGCGCAGGGCATGGAATTGCTTGCGGATGACGGTTTGCTGGTGGTGTCATTGCACAATGACTGGGGTGCGAAACGATTCGAGGTGCATCTGGCAGAACTCGCGGGTGAAGTTGAGACGCTATCGAAAAATCACTGTCGTGCATTCTGGGCACGCAAGACGGAGTCTCTGGACGCGGATTTGCTCAAGCAATGGCATACCTTTGGGGAAGAACAACGCGTGGTAGATGACCGGTTTTACTCGCGGCGTGGATTGTTCAGTTGGGACGAAATTGACGAAGGATCTAAACTGCTGGTCGAACATCTGCCGGACACCCTGCGAGGACATGTGGCAGACCTCGGGGTGGGCTGGGGATATTTATCAGATTTTTTGTTGCGCAATCGGTTGGGAATCAAGGCATTAGAAATATACGACGCGGATCGGGTGGCGTTGGATTGTGCCCGGAAAAATCTGGAAACGATCAAAACTGACGCCACGGTGGAATATCATTGGGCGGACGTAACGCTGGGAATTGGCCAGCCTCGATTTGATAATATCGTGATGAATGCCCCCTTTCATGAGGGTCGGCAGCCAGACTCACTGCTGGGGGTGAAATTTATTGCTGCGGCCCTGAGTTCATTACGGGTGGGTGGGCAGCTCTGGATGGTGGCCAATCGCCATCTCCCTTACGAGCGCCACCTCAGCGAGGCGTTTGCAGAATTTGAGATCGTTATCCAGGATGGCCCATTTAAAGTTCTGCGCGCGGTTCGCGGCGAGGTGGAACGGGAAGAGAAGATTAAGGGAAAATATCGCAAGAGCGATTACTACAAGGCGATTTAATTTTGCTCGCCTGATCTCCGCAACCAGACCTCCACCATCGCCATATCCGCGGGTGTGACGCCTTGGATTCTCGCGGCTTGACCGAAAGTGGCGGGACGAATGGTATCGAGTTTGATTTGCGCTTCCCGCTTCAATCCCTTCATGGCTGAATAGTCCAGCCCGGCAGGGAGCAACTTGTCCTCCATGCGGGCTGATTTATCGACTGCGATCTGCTGGCGGGCGATGTAACCAGCGTATTTGATGTCGTTCTCGGCGAGACTCCAAATCTCAGGCGTGAACTGGTTGCGTATTTCTTGAGGCAGTTGGGGCCAGTGATTGTCGGGGCGCTTGATCCATTGTTCCAAGCGGACGCCTTCGTGATTCGTCGTCGTGGTTAGTTTCTTCAACTCGTTCAGGCTGTGCGCCTTGTCCGCTGTGTGGTTGACGCGAAAACTGTCCACAATCCCCCGCTCTGCCGCCATTGGAGTCAGGCGGAGGTCACAATTATCTTGGCGCAGCAGCAGGCGATATTCGGCACGGCTGGTAAACATCCGGTAGGGTTCGGTCGTTCCCTTGGTAACGAGGTCGTCCACCATGACCCCAAGGTAAGCTTCAGCTCGCTTGAGGATAAAGGCGGGCTGTCCCTGAACTTTGAGCGCCGCATTGAGTCCGGCGATCAAGCCCTGCCCGGCGGCTTCCTCGTAGCCGGAGGTGCCGTTGATTTGCCCGGCGAAATAAAGCCCGGAAATTTGTTTGGTTTCCAGCGTGGATTTAAGTTGGGTAGGCGGGCAGTAATCGTATTCGACCGCGTAGCCAGGGCGGATAATCTCGGCCTTTTCCAGTCCAGAAATGCTGCGGATAAACTCCAACTGCACCTCAAAAGGCAGGCTGGTGGAGACGCCGTTAACGTAGTATTCGTTCGTGTGCCGGCCTTCAGGTTCGAGGAAAATCTGGTGCTGCTCCTTCTCGGCAAAGCGCACCACTTTGTCCTCTATGGACGGGCAGTAGCGGGGACCTGTGCCCTCGATGATGCCGCAATACATGGGCGATTTGTCCAAATTCGCGCGGATTACCTCATGCGTCCGAGCATTCGTGCGCGTGCTCCAGCAAGGCAATTGTTCCACGTGGAACTTTTCACGCTGCCAGCGGTTCAAGGTGAAAAGCCCTTCATCATCGGGCAAGACACCACTTAAATAGCTGAAACGAGGTGGCGGGTCGTCACCGGGTTGGGGTTCGCACTTTGAGAAATCGATGCTGCGACCGTTGATGCGACAGGGCGTGCCGGTCTTGAAGCGCGCGACCTCGAATCCCAACGAGCGCAGGCAATCGCTCAGAGTGGACAAGGAATCCCCCATCCGTCCCCCAGCCTGATTTTGCAGACCGACGTGCAACAATCCCCGCATGAAGGTGCCGGAGCTGATGATGACGGATCTTGCCTGATAGACGATTCCCAGGCTGGTGCGAACACCCACCGCCGCACCGTCCTTCACGAGAATCTCAGCTGCATTCCCCTGATGGGTATCGAGATGAGGCTGATTCTCCACCAGCCACTTCATGCGAAACTGGTAGGCTTTTTTGTCGCACTGTGCTCGTGGGGCCTGAACGCTCGGCCCTTTGGAGGCATTCAACATGCGGAATTGTATTCCTGTGGCATCTGTGTTCAGGGCCATGACGCCACCGAGCGCATCGATCTCGCGAACCATGTGTCCCTTGGCCAAGCCGCCGATGGCTGGGTTGCAGGACATTTGCGTGATGGTGTCCAGATTTTGCGTCAGGATCGCTGTTTCGCACCCGAGTCGCGCCGCCGCCATTCCCGCTTCCACGCCTGCGTGACCTGCGCCGCAGATGAGGACATCGTAGATTTTTGGGTAGGTGAAGAGGCTGCTCATACCGAAATTTTAAGGGCGCAAGCTTAGCACACAAGTTGCTATCTACCAGATGTTCCACATGGAACAATCGCCTGCATTCCGGCGCTTGCCTTAATGGAATCTTTACCTATACTCGCGCTTCCAATTTTATGGCCGTTAAAGCGACTTCAGCCCCCAATCTTGCCCAAGCTCCTATTAATAAAGCCTTGAGTTCTGGCGACAAAATCAAGCTCTACCGCGATATGTGCCGCATCCGGCGTTTTGAGCAAATGGCGCTTAAATATTACAATGCGGGCAAGATGGGCGGCTTTCTGCATCTCTACATCGGGCAGGAAGCTGTTGCGGTGGGTTGCGTCTCACTCATGCAGGAAAATGATCATGTCATCACGGCTTACCGCGACCACGGCCATGCGCTGGCAGTTGGCATGGGCATGAATGAATGTATGGCGGAACTGTTCGGCAAGAAAACCGGCTGCTCCAAGGGCAAGGGGGGATCAATGCATTATTTCGCGCCGGATAAACGCTACTGGGGTGGGCACGGAATTGTCGCCGGTCAGACGCCTTTGGGGACTGGCTTGGCTTATGGTCTGAAATACCAAGGACTCAAGGGCTGTTCCCTCACTTTCATGGGCGACGGAGCAGTGAACCAAGGCAGCTTCCATGAAAGCCTCAATCTCGCTGCGCTGTTCGAACTTCCCGTCGTCTTCATCATCGAAAATAACGGCTA
>JAYVZW010000291.1:0-4877 GCA_043783015.1 Verrucomicrobiota bacterium | reverse complement strand
TGAGTCGCGTTTCTAGTAATTCTCTCATGGCATGGAATTTTGCCAGAGATGAGAATCAAAACAAGTAATATTATAATTATTGCTATTAATATTTTCTTTAGAATTAGTAAATTATCCAGCATATTTGGAATTTTCGATTTAGTGATAGCACCGTCGATATTGACCTCTAAGACCAAAAATAGAGGGTTGGTGGCTGGGTGCAGACTACTGTCGAGAAAAATCTGACACGAAACCGATTGTGACGCGTTTTTCTACAAAGCCCCAAATCAATCAGTGGGATTGAGGGAAATTCTCACAATTGGCAGTAATCCTCCGTTCGCCTGTCAAATATGCGACAAACATTCCGGCGGTGGCCGTGATAGCACAAGTGATAAAAACTGGGGTGTTGAAGCTAAAAAATTGCCGCCAGTCCTGGCTGGCCCAGACACCGAGGCTCTCGACAAGTCGAAGAAAATACTGTGGAAGATTGGGAATGTGTGTAGAGGGGGCAGTCTGGAAAAACCAGCTTAGAGGAACCCCGATCAGCGCTCCCGTGACCAAACCCCATTGGAGACGCTTGCTCAGAAACTTCTCCATGACCCAGGCGATGCCAAAGGGCACGCCGACGAGGTAGGTGAAGTCCAGCAGTTCATTGTATTGGAAGGCCACACCGCCCATCAGGGCGTCAATGCTCCGGTGCATAACGATAAGTGAAATTCCCATCACCAGCGCGAGCAGGCGGTTGCCGATGGCCAAAATGCACATGGCCTCCAGAATGATGCCGCTGCCGAAGATGAGACGGGATAACCAAGGGTGATCAAGCAACCAGAGGGCGTCGGCTGGGATGCCGGGCCATGGGTGGTCAACCTTGTTCAGCCAAGTCTGACGCTCGGTTTTAATCATGTCGAGCGGAAAGAAATTGGCTTTCCAAATCCACCGTCCTTTGGAGATGAGCATCTTGGTCATGACCGATACAAAATACGATCCCGCAATCAGCGTGACCGACTGCCAGTGTAACCAGCCTCGCAACAAGGCGTCGGGCGGGCGTAGCGAGAAACGCTTCTCGGCGACCACCTGCCAGAGCACACAGCCTGATTGCACGAGGAGCAGCAGGCTGACAATCTGGTTTCCATGGTGGGTGTAGCCTTGGGAATTGAATAAGGTGAACGGCAGAACGTGCATCACGGCCAAAACCGGCAAGACCACGGGAAGGGCGATTCCCGCCACAAAAAAGCCCAGCAATACCCAGATGACCCAGCGCCAGATGTTGTAAGTATCAGGATTGGAGAGCCAAGTCAGATGAAAGCCGAATGGCTTGAGCAACTTGAGCAGGCCGACGGGATTCGGCTCTGTGGTCATCCGCAGAAAGTCGGAATCCATCCGCAGGGTGTAGAGCACAATCAGGGCAAAGCATAGGCGCGTAATGAACGACTCCAGCGCGCCCACTACAGGACGACGGAACCAGCCCGAGAACAACCAAGTCACGATCTTTTTCATTCTCTGGCCAGAACCTCCGGGTTTTCAGTGACCTTGCCATTCCGGTAGCTGATTTCGATTTTCTGTAGAATGAGTTTGGCGGGCATCTCTTTGTTCAACTGCCGGGCATACTGTCTGAGCTGGGCGAAAATTTCTTCCCCGACCTTTTGTTGCAGATCAGGGGGCAGCGAGCTGCTGTTGAGTTTCAGCAGCTTGCCAGCTTCTTGAGCTTTTTTCCGATACATTTTACCTACCTTTGGACAGGTGATGCCAGTCAAGTCCGCTATTGGAATGGGCTGGCCGACACCATCGGCCACAATATAGTAAGAGCGATCCGCCCCAGGATTGGAATACATCGGATAGTGACTGAACGGGTAGTTTTCTTCCAACAAGAGAGAAACTGCACAATATAAAGCCAAAATGGTGATCGGAGTGCTGCACAGCCACCTCATAGCCGACCCAAGCGGTCTCGACTGAGGGGAATCGGCGGTTGGAGGGCTGGTTTGAGTTGAAACCATAGTATATTTTCGTCCGTAACCTAAAGGAAAGCCATAAACAAGTCGCGGTTTGTTATTCGCCTAGCTAAATTTGTTGCTTGTATTAATATTCAGATGTTATATATTTTTAATAAATTCAGCGGCTTTCAGCATGAAACTCCGTCGTTCATTACTTACTAGAACTGGCACGTGTCTGACCATTAGAGTTGCACATGCGTCTGAAAATAAATTGTTTGCACCAGCTTCATTCCATGACGTTGGACGCTACTGGATGCGAAGTGAGAAAGTATTGCTCACCGTGCTCTTGCTGACCCTTGGATTGTTTGTCATTCACGCTCAAGAGGGGCACCTTGTCTCTGAGGCACCTTCGGCGAAAAAAACAGCAATTGCACCAAGCTTCATACCCCAGCCGAATCCACCACCAGAGCCGCGTCGCGTTCTCCAGCCTGTCCACCGGTATCAAAACGTTGAGGATACCCAGACAGGAGGGCGGCATCAGATCGGGCAAAAAATGAATCCTTTCTTGTCCTATACCCATCTGGGCACGGACTTTGGCTTCATTGGCGCGGGAGAGGGGGGCTTGGGCTGGGAAGTGGGGACGGTCTGTATCTCCATGCCTCCGGGGTATTGGGGCGGAATGTGGCACAGCCTCGCGGGTCTTGGGATTGATGAGGGCCAATCGCTTGATTTCCGCGCATGCTATCCGCCCGCCATCAAACCGCGCTTTCAGCCCCGGATCATGGGGTTTGAAATGGGTGTCCGCGGCAAGGGGTCAATTAAAATCGAAATCAAATCAGTGAAACAGGAAATTCTCTGGTTCCACAGTTTCCCCGTGGACAGCACGGACCTGCACACGGTCGTCGCCCCGATCAAACCGGACGATGTCGGCCCTGCAAAATTCCTCAACTGGGTCGCGGAATCTGGCACGGATGCCTGCATCGATTCCGTGAACCTCGTGGTGCAGACCCCGGACATTCCCTTTGATGAATACATTTTTCTCTCCAGCTACGCCAAGCTCGCGCGCTGCTACAGTTCCAGCACTGGCTTCGTGCGTGATCGTGCACATATCAGCGACGGCAGTTTCGAGAACGTGCCCGCCACCGGTTATTTTGCGCTGGCCACCGCCCTGGCGGCGCGACGCGGCATCGTTGATGAAGAATACGCCCGGGGCATCCTCGTGCGCATCCATGATAATGTATCGAAGCTCGACCATGCCTACGGTTTTCTTCCGCACTTCATTCACCGACGCGCCGACGGCGTGTATGTAATCCTTCCGGGCACGGAATATAGCACCGTGGATACCAGCATTTATTATCACTGCATGCTGCTTGCCGCGCAAGTGCTCCACGACAGCCCGCGCATCGCTCAACTCGCCGAGGCCGTCCGCCACATTTCGTATGCTGACTTCGTGGACTCCGCCGGGTTTATCCGCCAAGGTGTGCGGGAGGATAAGACCACCATGCTGCCCGGTTCCTGGCGTGATTGGGGAGGAGAGACCGCGCTTGTTCTGGCGCTTGCCAGCATGTCCCAACAGCCCCCGGTTCTGCGCATGGAACGCAATGCCCGTATCAATGAAGGCAGCGGATTCATTGCCGAGATTCAGAGCTTGTTCTATCCTGACTTCGATTCCGCGCGGCCCGATGCCATTAGCGGACAGAACTGGCTGGCGGCACGCCAAAACATGTTGCAACGGCAAAAGGAATACTTCCCAAAAAACTGGCCGGAAAGCCGAGCCGCCGCGCTCGGAATTTACGGACTGTCAGCCGGTGAGTCGCGGCGTGGTTTGGGTTACAGCGTCGGCGGCGTGGATCTGCCTACTCAGACGCTGATTCACCCCCATTACATCCTCATGTCGGCGTGCCTCGATCCGCAACCGGACAATGTCCACGTCCTTCTCCGGCGGATGGAAACAGGACATCTTTTTCCGCCTTGGGGCATTGTCGAAAACGTCACCAAAAACGATGCCGACGAATATCTACCCATGCAGGGCGCGCTCAATGCCGGCTTTGAATGTCTTGGCGCTTATCACCTTCTCGCGCGGCATCGCGGCATCAAGGATGAACTCCACGAAGCCTCCCGCGAGAACGCCGAACTGCGCAAAGCCGCCGCCATGTTCTATCCTTCAGATACCACTTCATTCACGCTCGGCAGCAAGACCAGCAGTCCTTCAGACACGCGATAAATTTTCGCCGCATCGACTGTCGCCAGTGCCTCGACATCAGCCGCGATTTTCATATGGAGCTTTTCTTCTGGCGTCGCCACGCGCAACCGCTGCCGTGTCGTTGGACAGCGGAGAATGTTTAACAATGTATCGTCCAGCATGACGTAATGATTTCAGTAAAGCGGCACTTTGGAATCAATCTCCTCCGACCACGCATTGATACCTCCGGCCACGTTCCAGACATCTGCAAAACCGGCCTGTTTCAGAAGTGTCACCGCTTTTTCACTGCGAGCGCCACCCTTGCAATGCACCGCGATTTTCTGATCACGCGGCAGTTCATTCAGGCGCGATTCCAGCTCGCCCAGCGGCATTAGTTTTGAACCCTCGATTCGTGCGAGCTTTTCCTCGAATGGTTCCCGCACATCCAGCAGCAGAAAATCATCGCCGCGCTGCATCATATCGTTCAGTTCCTGCACACTCAGATCTGTTTCATTCATATGTCGCGTAGGCATAGCGCAGAATCCCTCGTAGTCGATTAGTTCCGTGATCGTCGGTTGCTCTCCGCAAACCGGGCACTGGGGATCGCGACGGAGATTAAAGGTGCGGAACTTCATCGTCAGAGCGTCGAAGTGCAACAGCCGAGCCATCAAGGTCTGCCCGAGCCCCGTGATCAGCTTGATGGCTTCCGTCGCCTGCATCGTTCCGATGATCCCCGGCATCACGCCCAGCACGCCACCCTCCGCACACGACGGCACCAGGCCCGG
>JAYVZW010000290.1:0-14815 GCA_043783015.1 Verrucomicrobiota bacterium | reverse complement strand
GCGTCACAGGAGTTTCCGCATGGATGCACCGGAAGATCACGCGTGAAATCAAACGCGCGCGCGCAGTAAATCTCATGATGTAATCGCCGTCCTGTTGGCATAATTATGCTTTCCAAAACGTTCCAGTCTCCGGGCTGGAGCGTTTTTTTCTTCCCGGCAAGCATGCGAAAATTCACCCATATAACATCCTCATGTTACACGACACTCAGAGCCAGCGTGATGCCCGGGGCATCGACATCGATCGAGTGGGGGTGAAAAACCTGCGGTTCCCTCTGCGAATTCGTGATCGGGATCATGCCGAGCAGAGCACGGTGGCCACCGTCTCGCTGGCGGTGGATTTGCCGCATCACTTCAAAGGAACACACATGAGCCGTTTTATAGAGGTGCTCCATGCCCACGGCCAGGTGCTGACCGTTGCCGGCATCGCGGGAATGCCCCAGGCATTGATGAAAAAACTCGATGCGGACAGCGCCCATGCCGAATTTCGGTTTCCATATTTCCGGTTAAAAAAGGCCCCCGTTACCGGGGCCGAAGGGTTGCTCGATTATGGGGTCATTTTTGAAGTTAATGCAAAACAAGAGAAAGTGGATTTCATAGTCACAGTGGAGGTTCCAGTCACCACGCTCTGTCCTTGTTCCAAAGCCATCAGCAGCCGCGGGGCACATAATCAGCGCGGACTCGTCACGTTTTCCGTGCGCTTTTCTCAACCGGTCTGGATTGAAGACCTTATCGAACTCGTTGAATCGAGCGCCAGCGCAGAACTTTTTAGTCTGCTCAAACGTCCTGATGAAAAACACGTTACCGAACAAGCCTATGACAATCCTGTCTTCGTGGAGGATCTGGTTCGTAACGTGGCGTTGCGCGCCCAAAAGCACGGGCAACTGACATGGTTCAAGGTGGAGGCGGAGAACTTCGAATCCATTCACAATCACAATGCCTATGCGTCGATTGAACTGCAATTAAATTCCTGAAGCGGCCTTGCCGATGCAGTCATGCAAATTAATTTGAGGCCTTTCATGCGTGCGTTTCTTTCCCTGTCAGTCGCTGCCGGGTTGATATGGCACTTACCTATGGCCTGGTCGCAGACCCCGGCTTACCAACCGGTTCCAAGTTTTCCGCATTGGCCCGAAGGCATGAAGTGCGGCGCTGTATCCGGCGTAGCCATCAACAAGGCGGGTGACATCCTGATTGCGCATCGTAGCGGACCACCGATCTCGATATTCACCAAGGATGGTGAACATGTCCGCTCATTTGGCGATAAGATATTCACCGCCATTCATGGAATAAGGGTGGACCAGGACGATCAGATATGGGCCACGGACATGAAAACTCATATCGTGGTAAAGATGGACATGACCGGACGCCTGTTGATGACGTTGGGCGAGCGTAATGTTTCGGGCGAGGACGGCAACCATTTCAATCGGCCGACCGACGTGGCCGTTGCACCCGATGGGGATATCTTTGTCTCAGATGGCTACGGGAACTCCCGGATCGTGAAGTTCGACAGGAACGGAAAATTCATCAAAGCCTGGGGATCCAGGGGGACTGGGGAAGGACAGTTTCATCTGCCCCATGCCTTGGTGATCGACGGTCAGGAATTGGTTTATGTGGCCGACAGGGAAAACAAGCGAATTCAAGTTTTTGCAACAGATGGGAAATTCATCCGGCAGATAGATGGAATTACACCTTACGGAATTTGTCTGGCTCCTGATGGAAGGTTATACGTTGCTGATGGTCGGGCGAGCACAGTAACACGAATGACGCTGGCAGGCCGGGTCGATTTATCCTGGGGCGCGAAAGGTTCAGGGCCGGGAGAATTTAATATGCCACATGGGATCGCGGTTGGAGCGGACGGCTCGGCGTATGTTGCTGAAATAAATGGAGAACGGCTCCAGAAGTTCGAGCCTCGATGATATCCTGGGCCTGATGGTATGGCCTGACTATTACAAGAAGAGGCTATGTGCAGTTTTGGCAGCGTTTTTATTAGATGTAACCGGGCGATTATCACGTTTCAGGATTCCCCTATGTAATCGGAGGCATTGCCTGGAAACTGATCCGAACTGTTATCAACATAGCCTAGGCTATCAGATGTTTTATATTGACGGATTCCGTCAATCAGTTTACGACAATCATATGACACCAACTATACAAACTCTAAAACGTGCCGTTGCATTGGCCGAGCAGATCGAAAATCTTCAGGCCGAACTGGCAGGCATTCTGGGATCCAGTAAGGCTGGTAGTTCGTCGGTCACGGTTTCCCCTGCCAAGGCTAAGCCAGGCAGAAAGAAAAAGGGGAAATTGTCAGCCGAGGGATTGGCCAACATCCGCGCTGCACAACAAGCCCGCTGGGCCAAAGTAAAAGGCAAGTCCGCTTCCTCCACGCTGGCAGCCCCCGCTGGCGAGAAAAAAGGCAAGAAAAAGAAGGGTAAGATGTCCGCCGCTGGACGTGCCGCCATTGTAGCTGCGCAGAAGCTCAGGTGGGCCAAGGTTAAGGCGGAGAAGGCACGCATGGCCAAGAAAGGCTGACCAGAAATCCAGTTTATCAATTTTCGAATTCAGGAGGCCGTTCATGTTTTGCATGAACGGCTTTTTTTGTGCAGCAAAGAGAGGTGGTTGCGATTTCGAAAAATTCGGGATAAGTCACGCTTATGATTTCAGTCATTGTCATTCTTGAAGTTGAGCCTGCCAGTCTCGAAAGGTTTATCGATGTCGTAAGCGAGCAGTCTGCGGCATCGCTCCTGGAACCGGGCTGCCGTCGTTTCGAGGTAAGCCGCAAACAGGGTCAGGAAAATGTATTTACGCTCTCGGAGCTTTATTCAGATCAGGCTGCCCTTGATGCGCATTATGCGAGCGCTCATTTCTCGCTCTGGCGTGAACGCATCAAAGACATTCCCATGACAAAAAATGCGGTGCGTGGAGAGGTGATCGCGGGCTGACCTCAGCGGATTCAGCGCACTGGAATTGCCCGCTGGATGATGTTGGGATGGTAGATTTCCGCCTCTTTCATATGAAGCCATGCGGAAAAAAAGATGATGGCGGTCCCGCCGCCGATGATGGCGTAGTCTGAGAATTGCGCGATTTTTCCACCGGAAATGAGCGAGAGCAAAGCGACAATGGCGAGTGAGTAATAAACCCAGGTTGTGTCCATGCGGCGCTGCTGTTGCTCCTTGATAAGCATCGAATCAGATGGGCGGCTGCTTAACTCGCGTGTCATGGCTTTTTTGCGGAGGCTGACATAGGGATTGACGCTGATGCTGCAAATGGCGATGACGATCAGTGCTGCGGCGCGGCATTTGGACTGGCCCATATAATGACCCACGGCGAAAAAGATTACGCCAAAGAGCAGGCCGTAGAGAAGCAGCGGTTCGATCAGGAGCGATGCAAATTGCGCATCGTGCACCCGGGAAAAAAGTTTCTCAAGGTTGGAGAGCATGGAGTGTTGCCATTGAAATAAGGAATGTTTCCGATGAAAAGAAAAAAATGCGACGAATGTTTAATCAAAAAGTTCTTTCTGAATGCCCGTGGGAACTGGCAGGCCGAGTTTTTTATAGGCACCGGGCATGGCGACTCGCCCGCGCGACGTGCGCTTGAGGTAGCCTTGCATGACCAGATAAGGCTCGTGCATGTCCTCCAGGGTGCTGGCATCTTCGTGGACGGCAACAGCGATCGAGTTCAGCCCCACCGGGCCGCCGTCAAACTTGCGGATGATGGCGTCAAGGATGCGCTGGTCCATTTCGTCGAGACCATCCTTGTCGATTTCCAGCATGGTGAGCGCGGCGTCAGCCACCGGCTCGGTGACGGAGTTTTGCGCTCTCACCTGCGCGAAGTCCCGAACCCAACGGAGCAGATGGTTGGCGATGCGCGGGGTGCCGCGGGACCGGCGGGCTATTTCTTGCGCTCCCGCAGGCTCAATTTCCACCTTCAGCAGGTTCGCGGATCTCAACAGAATGGAGCGCAATTCGTCCACCGTATAATAATCAAGGCGGTTGGGAATGCCAAAACGCGAACGCATGGGGCTGGTGAGCATCCCCGCGCGGGTGGTGGCACCCACCAGTGTGAAGGGCGGCAGGTCGATGCGGACGCTGCGTGCTTTGGGGCCTTGGTCAATGATGATGTCGAGGCGGAAATCTTCCATGGCGGGATAGAGATACTCTTCAATGCTAGGATGCAGCCTGTGAATCTCGTCAATGAAGAGGATGTCACGCTCCTGCAAATTCGTGAGGATGCCCGCAAGGTCGCCAGCTCGCTCGATTTGCGGGCCGCTGGTCGCGTTCATACGGGAACCGATGGAAGTGGCCAGGATGTGCGCCAGTGTCGTTTTGCCCAGGCCGGGCGGGCCGCAGAGAAGGATGTGGTCGAGCGTGTCGCCGCGCTGCCTTGCCGCCTCCACCATGAGCATGAGGCGATCCTTGACCTTTTCCTGGCCGGTAAATTCGGCGAATTCAGGAGGTCGGAGCGCGACGTCGTAGGGCGACTCCGGGGCATTGGCGGTTTGGTCGTAGTAGCTGTTGTTCAAGTTGGTGGGTGCGAAAATGATGCGCGAATCAGGTAAATGGCACACTGTGTGCGCTTGCAATTGTGAAAATGGGGCTTCTCAGCGTCCTGACAAGTTAGTCTTTCTTAATTATTTTGCTTTGCCATCTCCTCCCTTTTCCTGTATTGCAGCTTGACGATACCTCCCTTATTCGACGATATAACACATCCTCAACTCCCACGACAACAAACTCTCCCTTATGATCTTGCGACCGTTTACCCATTG
Source organism: Verrucomicrobiota bacterium (assembly GCA_043783015.1). GTDB lineage: Bacteria > Verrucomicrobiota > Verrucomicrobiia > Verrucomicrobiales > Verrucomicrobiaceae > VFKE01. The sequence continues at coordinate 10,056 of JAYVZW010000290.1, read as the reverse complement.
GCTGATGTCTGCCACTCTTGGCACCATATTATGTGTGCATAGCGTCAGTTTTGCCGCTCCCGTCGATCTTCCCGAGTCGGCACTTCCCGCAAAAAGGATCGTCAAGCAAGTCCAAATCATCATGGCTGGAGGCGCGTCTGTCGCCGAAAACCGTATCCGGGCCAACATGGCGACACGCGAAGGCGGACCGTTTTCCGAGGAGATGGTGGAGCGCGACATCAAGAATCTCTACGCAACCGGCCTGGTCGAAAACGTGGAAATGAGCACGCAGGAAATTGCGGGTGGCATCAAGGTCATCGTCAAGGTTTCGGGCCGAGGCATCATCGGCGAGGTGACTTTCGCGGGCAATTCTGTTGTGGAATCCGGCAAACTAAAAGAAGCCGTAGAATTGAAGGTGGGTGAGTCTGTGGAGGAATCCAAGCTTTTCGCCGGACAAAACAAGATTCGCGAGTTGTATGCGAAAAAGGGCTTTGCCGACGTCAGCGTTTCCTACAAGTCCCAGCCCATCAACGAGAAGCAAGGTTTTATCCGGGTTGTTTACGCCATCTCCGAGGGGCAGAAGGGCATCATCAATTCCATCAAGTTTGAGGGGCTGACCGCCATGAAGGAATCCAGCCTTAGCGACAAAATGAAGCTTAAGAAAAAGCAGTTTTACAACCTTTGGGGCAAGGCTGGCAAACTCGACAATGACGTCATGCAGGAAGACATCCGCACGATTGAGCGCGCCATCCAGGACAAGGGCTATGTTTACGCCAAGGTGCTGCAAGTCCGTCGCGAACCGGTCAAGGGTGAACGCATCAACCTGGTGTTCGTGATTGATCAGGGACGCCGTTTCAGCATTTCTGATGTCTCCCTCGAAGGCAACAAAGTCTTCACCAAAGACGAGATGGCTCCCGCGCTTCGTTCTGCAGCGGGCCGCGCTTATTCCGCCACCGGCATTTCGGATGACGAGAAAATGATCGCCGACTACTACGGATCCCGTGGTTACGCCGACGCTCATGTGGAGACGAGTGTCGTTCAGGCGGGTGGTGACAGCGTCAAAGTGATCTATCGCGTGTCCGAAGGCGAAAAGTCATTCGTCCGCAAGATCAACATCTCGGGCAACGAAAAAACCCAGGATCGAGTGATCCGTCGTGAAGTTGCCGTGTCCCCCGGTGACGAATACAATACGGTTCGGATTGAGAAATCACGCAGCCGCTTGCAGCAGATGGGTTACTTCAGCCAGGTTGATATCCGGCCCAACGGCACCGGCACTCCCGGCTACAAGGATCTTCAGGTGGATGTGAAGGAGAATTCTACAGGATCAATCAATCTCGGAGCCGGATTCAGTTCCATCGACAGCCTCACCGGGTTCCTCGACCTGACGGAAACCAATTTCGACATCACCAACTGGCGGGGACATCTCAAGGGCGGCGGTCAGCGCTTCTATCTTGGAATCAAAGCCGGTAACAAACGTCGCGATTTTGAGATCAGCCTGACGGAGCCTTGGTTCCTTGGTCATCGTCTCTCCGTTGGCGGAAACATTTTCTATCACGAACTCTATTATCTCAGCCCGAACAATCTCTACAACGAGCGCCAGTTCGGAGGTGCTATTCCCATCCGCAAACCGATCGGCGAGCATTCCTATCTCGATCTGCGCTACACCGCTCAGAAGGTGGAGATTTATGACATCAACGCCAAGGCATCGCCGGAGATCAAGGCTGAAGAAGGCAAGTTCTTTGAAAGCAAACTTGACCTGTCCTTTGTCCACGACACTCGCGACTCTCTCTTCCTGACGCGCAAAGGGCTCAAGCTGGACGTCGGTGCCACGCTTATCGGCAAGGTTATTGGCGGCGATGTCGATGCCTATGGATTCCACGCAAGCGGCTCGCAATACTTCAATCTGCCCGGCGATCTCATTCTGAGCTTTGAAGGTGCGGCCAGCAGCATGGATAGTCAGGGTGGAAAGGAATTGCCTATTTTTGAGCGTCTCTTCCTCGGTGGAGCCAGCAATCTTCGCGGCTTCAAATACCGCGATGTCGGACCCAAGGATGCCAGCGGAGAACCCCTCGGCGGCACCACCTCCATTTACGGCAGTGTCGAACTCAACTTCCCCATCCTTGGAGAGCGTGATAGCCCCAAGGCACGCGGCGCAGTTTTTTATGATGTCGGCAGGGTGTCCGGTGGCCCAGGAACCCTGGGCGGCGGATGGAACTCGGATTTCGGCCTCGGCCTCCGCCTCTATCTCATCCCCGGCACACCGATCCGTCTGGATGTCGGTCTCCCTACATCTTCAGATTCGTTTAACGACAAAGGCGCGCAGTTCAACTTCAACCTCGGCTACAAATTCTGAGGCGCGCATGACTGTTGCCAGCAGGCCTGTTTACTCAGGCAGCTTGACGTCACAGTCTGTGATACTTTAAACCCAACATCCCTCCATGAAATACCTCGTCCCCGTCTTCCTCTGTCTTACCATCGTCAGCCGTGCCTTGCCTGCGGATATCAAAGTTGGCCTCGTCGATCTTCGCAAAGCATTTGCGGAATACTACAAATCCAAGGACGCCTCCACCACCTTGCAGTCGCATGTTTCTGAAGCCAAGGAACAGATCAATGAGCGCTTCGCCAAATACAAGGCGCTCATGGATGAAATTCAAAAGCTCGACAAGGAACGCACCGATCCCGTTCTTAGCGCGGAAGCGCGCAATAAGAAGGACGCGGATTTCCGCAACAAAGCCCAAGAACTCCGGTCTTTGGAGCAGGACATCAATGAATTCAAAGGGCGTCGTCAGGCGCAGATCGACGAGGAACAGCGTCAGCAGGCCAAGGGTATCTACGACGAAATCGTCAAAGTCGTTAATGACAAGGCCGCGCTTGCGGGCTTTGATCTGGTGCTCGACAAATCCAATGTCGGCATCGGTGGTGTTCCCTTTCTTGTCTATTCCAAAACCGGCGCGGTGGTCGATTTCACTTCAGAGGTGATCGTTGAACTCAACAAAAACGCGCCCGCCGGTGGCGCTGCGCCAGAAAAGAAAGAAGTCGCCCCCAAGCCTGAGATTAAGAAGACCGAAGGCAAAAAGAAGTAACCATTCCAGCTAATTTTCGCTCCCTGCCTTGATTCATCCATCAGGGCAGGGAGTTTTCATATACACCCCCTAGGATTTGGTTCAGTGAAAATCACACTCGCTCAACTCGCTGAAATCACCTGCGGAACCATCGTGCGGGGAGACGCAGCCTTGGTCATCACCGGATTCAGCACCGTCGATGAGGCGGAGTCTGGTGACGTGACTTTTCTGGGGAACCATCGCTACCTTCCGAAGCTAAACAAATCGAATGCCAGCGTCGTGCTGGTAACGCCCGATTTCGTGGATACATCGGCAGACATGGCGCTGATTGTAGTTGAGAATTCGACGCTGGCGTTTCAAAAAATTATCGACTGCTTCGGCCCGCAGAAGCAGCCGTTTACTCCGGGGGTTCATCCCTCGGCGGTCATTGGCGACACCGCTTCGCTGGACCGGTTGAAAATTTATGTCGGGCCGAATGCCGTCATCGAAGACAATGTCTTGATCGGCGAGGGTTGCGCGATCCATGCGGGCGCGTTCATCGGTCACGGTTCCAAACTCGGACAGGACTGTGTCGTTCATGCCAACGCCGTGGTCAAAGAGCGCTGCGCGATAGGCAATCGCGTCATCATTCACAGTTGCAGCGTTATCGGCAGCGACGGATTCGGCTACGAGTTCAGCGGCGGTAAACATGTCGAGGTGGATCAGGTCGGCATCGTGCAGATAGACGATGACGTGGAGATCGGTTCCTGCACCACGATTGACCGCGCGCGCTTTGGCCGAACATGGATTGGCGAAGGATCGAAAATCGACAGCCTTGTCCAGATCGCGCACAACGTGGTCATTGGAAAGCACTGCATCATCGTCGCCCAAGTGGGTATCTCCGGCAGCACGCGGACACCTGAACATTGGCGATCAAATCACCATTATGGCCAAGTCCGGTATCACCAAGGACATGAAAGAACCCGGAGCCTACACGGGCTATCCCGCCAAGCCGCTGATGGAAGGACGTCGTGTGCTGGCCTTGAATACACGACTGCCCGAGATGTTCGACCTGCTCAAAAAATTGGAGCAACGGCTGGAAAAACTCGAAGGAAGCGCCTCGGATTGAGATTCCGCGATGATGCGTTGCCCAATGAGTGCGCCGCGCGTATCATGACTCTCGTAACATAAACCGCTGACATTATGACCAGAGACATCACGCCCATGCCCAATCCGTTCGCCGGGTTTAATCTGAACCTGAAGCTTCTGATCCCGGGTTTGCTTGTCATTCTTTTGATCTTCGGATCCTTCACCAGTTTTTATACCATACCAGCCGATTCTGACGGTGTGGTTCAGCGCTTCGGGAAATACAAAGATTCCGTTGGTCCCGGTCTGCATTTCAAAATGCCGTTTGGGGTGGACAGTGTGACGGTGGTGCCGTTGCTGCGTCAACTGAAGATGGAGTTCGGCTTTGCCACTCAGGGCGCAACCAATCCTGATCAGTTCACAGACTCAAGGGCGCAAGAGGATGAGCGCAGCATGGTGACGGGCGACCTCAACGCCGCGCAAGTCGAGTGGGTGGTGCAATACGACATTCGCAGCCCTCGTGACTTTCTTTTCAATGTGCGTTCGCCCGGCTCCACGCTGCGCGACTTTTCTGAAAGCGTCATGCGCGAGGTGGTGGGCGATCGCACCGTTGATGAGGTTCTGACCTACGGCCGGGCTGAGATCGAGTCTGATGCCATGAAAAAACTCAGCGAGTCCGTTGAGAAACTGGGCATGGGTCTGCGCGTGATCCAGGTGCAACTGACCCGCGTTCATCCGCCGCCGCCGGTGCAGCGTTCGTTTGATGAAGTGAGCCGCGCGCAGCAGGAGAAGCAGCAGATGATCAATGTGGCCGAGGGCGAATACAACAAGGTGGTGCCGCGCGCGAGCGGGGAGGCCACGCAAAAGCTTAGTGAAGCAGAGGGTTACGCAGTCAAGCGCATCAATGAAGCCCAGGGTGATGTGGCCCGATTCAAGGCCTTGCTTGAGCAATATGAAAAAGCCCCTGACGTCACTCGTCAGCGACTTTACTTTGAAACCATGAGCGAGGTCATTCCAAACCTTGGAAGCAAGATCATCCTGGATTCAGATGCAAGACAGTTTCTGCCACTGATGCAACTTCAGCAGCTACCATTTGCCAAGCCGCAAAACCAGCAGCGCTAAAGCACCCCCATTTCATGAAACCTACTCATATCCTACTCGCCTTTTTGGCGGTCATCGTTCTCATTTTGCTATCCGGCAGTTTCTACACTGTCGGCGAGCAGGAACAGATCATCATTACACGGTTCGGCCAGCCGGTTGGACAGCCGGTCACGGAAGCAGGGTTGCATCTCAAGACGCCATTCATCGAAAACGTAAACCGGTTCGAAAAGCGCATCGTGCAATGGGATGGTCCGCCGTCGGAGATGACCACCAAGGACAAGCTCTTCATCATTGTTGACACTTTCGCCCGCTGGAGGGTGAGCAATGCCCGCGCTTATTTTGAAAAATTGCGTGATGAGCGCACTGCCCAGTCGCGTCTCGACACCATTCTCGGCAGTGAAGTGCGCAATATTATAGCGAAACACAACCTCATCGAAGTGGTGCGCACCAGCAAGGAACGCAAGCCAACCATTGATGACTCGGTGGTGACGGCAAAAGTTATTGCCCTTCCGCCCATCAATCTTGGCAGGGAAGTTCTGGAAAGGGAGATTTTCAAGGCTGCCTCCGAGGCCATCGCCAAGCAAAATCTTGGCATCGAGTTGCTCGACCTCCGGTTCAAGCGCATCAACTACAAGTCCACCGTGCTGGAAAAGATCTACTCAAGAATGACCAGTGAGCGTGACCAGATCGCGCAACGGTATCTCTCCGAGGGCGCTGGCAAGGCTGCGGAGAAGAACGGCGAGCGCGAGCGTGAACTGCGCCGCATTGAATCCGATGCCTACCGCAAAGTGCAGGAAATCCAAGGCAAGGCGGATGCCGAGGCCACGAAAATCTACGCGCAGGCATACGCCACCAGCCCTGCGGCAGCCGACTTCTACCAGTTCGTCAAGACCTTGGAGACTTACAAAACCGCCCTTGGGCGCGACACAACACTCATCCTGACAACAGATAGCGACCTGTTCAAATATCTCAAAAAGTCAGATGGTAAAATCGCGCCGTCACAACCTGCAATGACGAAGCCATGATGGCGTCATGCTGATATTGATGAATCCAGTCGCATTGATGCTGCGCAAAATGATGTGTGTCCCTGGTTTCACTGTCAGCCGATTCCGTTCCTGGTTTGCCACTGCGCATAGAGCGTGATAATTTTTGCTGCTTGAATCGCATGGAAAAAGAGACGGACGAATCTATTTTGAAAAGGGTTGCCGCAGGCGATGACGCAGCTTTTGCCGCGCTCTACGACCGTTTTTCCGGGAGCCTCTATGCGCTGGCACATCGCATTTTGGAGGACGAACAGGATGCGCGTGACGCCCTACAGGAAGGCTTTCTCTATTTGTGGGAGAAGGCGTCGAATTTCGATCCTTTGAAAAGCAAGGCCTACACATGGTCGGTCATGATTTTTCGCCACAAGGCCATCGACCGATTGCGTTCGCGCCGTCGCCGTCTGAAGCTCGCCGACATGGCGGCCCATGATTTGATTGAGGTTGATCGCGTTAATCCGGAGGCGGGAGATCAAGTCGCCGCCAGGTCCGATGATGCCGCGGCTGTGCGACGGGCGATGAAATCACTCCCTGATGAACAGCGCAAATGCATTGAGTGGGCATTCCTCCGCGGATTCACTCATTTGCAGCTGGCGGAATTTTTCGGCCAGCCACTCGGCACGGTAAAGACAAATATACGCCGCGGCCTGCTCCGGTTGCGCGACACCCTGGGGGGAGGAGAATCATGACGGAACATCAGGAAGAACAGGCTGCACTTCATGCACTCCACATGCTCGACCCACATGAGTCACGCATTCTGGAGAGTGAGATGCGAAGCGATTCGCGATTGCTGGAATGCGTGGCCGAGCTGGAAGAATCTGCTGCCAAGATCTCGTTTCTCCTGCCGGAGCAGACACCTCCGCCGGAGTGCCGGCGTGAATTGTTGACCGCATTGAAACAGCGGAGAAGGGCCAATATGGCGGCCATTTCCACGCCCTTGCGCATTTTCCGCAATCCATGGCTGGCCTGGGCTGCCGCAGCCGGACTGGCCATTGCCGCCGTTGGATTGTGGAATGCCAGCCAAAGTCTCAGTTCGAAAATCGTCTCCCTGGGTGAGAGCGAAACTTCCGCCAAAAGCGAAGCAGCGAAAGCCAGAGAAATCAACGATACTTTCAGCAGCAGCCTCATCGAAGCTGACCATGAACTCGCTCACGTCAAAAGTGAACTCAGAGCGAAAATCACTCGCCTAAATGAGGCCGGTCAGGTCGCGCGCATGGAGGCGGTGGTGTTGCGCTCAGCGATCAAGCGATACGACGAGGGCGTCGCCATTGTCATCTGGGACTCCGAAAAGCAGGAAGGAAAGCTCAAGCTCGACAAACTGCCGCCCGCGCCTTCGAACAAGGACTATCAGCTTTGGGTTCTGGACAAAAAAACGCCCGGTTCGCCCATAAGTGCCGGTGTCATCAAGGTGGACCAGCGCGGTTTTGCCACGGTTACATTCAAACCGACAGGAGAGATATCCGAGATGTCGAAGTTCGCCTTGAGCCTGGAGAAGCAGGGCGGCGTCTCGCAGAAGTCCCAGGATGGTCCCATCGTCTTCATCGGCCCTTGATGGCCAGGAGTTGTTCAATGCGCCGATGAGTCAGGAATCATCGCATTGGTTGCACGCGCGAAGGAGCGTGTCATCATGGCCCGATCATGGAGGAAAAGGAGCGTCGCACTCAAGCCCCGGCAGGACAACGGTCCGCCGAAAGCCCGGCTGATGCTGCGTCCGAAACCCATGCGAAACCAGGGAACGTGTTTCGTCCCGATTCACGATGGCATTCACCGCGCGTCCTCACCTTGCTGCTTCTGGTCGTGCTGTCTTTTCTGGGGCTCACGCTGATTTATCTGAAGGACGAGCCGCAGCCGTGGGATGATGATCTGGTGCATCCCATTTTCACCGAGCAAGCCCCGGACATGTCCGCACCGGTGCGCATGAAGGCCATGCTCGCCGCCGCTGCCATGGTGCCCGACAATGCTGCGGCTGCCAATGCACCTTGGGAGGCGGACATCGAAAAACTCGGCGCTTTGCTGGAAACACACGGCAAAGTTCTGGATAATCTTAACGATCTGCTGGAGGAGAAGCAGGATGAATGGGAGCCCCGCAGCATATTGTGGAAGATTGAGGACTTCGGCGCAGATTATTCATGGCAGAATGTGATCCGGCTCAAAGAAGCGGAGGTCGTGCATCTGGCCCGGCGTGGACAGGAGGAGGCGGCCTTTCTCTCCGCCATGGATCTCGTGGTGTTGGGCTGTCTGCTGGAGCGGCTTGATGCCTGGCCCTCATTCATGGATCGCGCCCTGGAAATTCATGAGCATGGAACAATCATGCTGGCCATGTTGCTGGCGCGCACGCAGTTGGGTGAGGCAAAATTGAGCAGGCTTCAGGAGCAGGAGTTCAAGCCATGGTCGTTGAGCGTGGAACGCCTCAATGAGGCCATGAATGGTTTTTACTCATTTGAACGCAAGCTTCTTCTGGGCGCTCCGGAAGGCGAGCCTCCGCTGCCGCCGGGCTATCTGCCTGCGCGCTCCGGTTCGCGCTTTTTCTTCAAGCCCCTCGCCACATTGAGATTGTTTGCCGAGAGTTTTCACGAACTGAAAAACCACACGTCACATATTGTATTCACGCGCACAGACCAGATCGAGGCCCGGCTGCAACGTCGCGCCAACTCGGGCGGGCTCATCGGCAGTTCCAATCGCTCCGGAGCGGACTATTATGCCACACGAATCCGCATTTATACGTCACTACCCGATCGCAACGCCCTCGAACGCGCGCGTCATGCGGTCGTGCTGGCACTCTTTGGAGTCCGACGATTTGTGCAGCAAGAAATGCGGCTGCCGGCCCGGCTGGAGGATTTGGTGCCGAAATATCTGTCAGCTCTTCCGCTTGATCCGTTCTCGGGAGAGCCGGTGCGTTACAACGCCTCCCGTGGTTTGATCTACTCCGTAGGCAAGAACTTGAAGGACGAAGGGGGAAAGCCGACAGGGGTGCCAATGAGCGATCCGGACGAACCGACTGCGGAGATCGGCATCGGTGTGGGCAGGGCGGGCCAGTGATTTATTATCGGGAATCATTTTTCTTTGCACACAAAGCATCCTTCGGTTGTCGTTTATCGGGTGATGGCCGCACATTTTTCCAACGCTTCTGACTGGCGCTCCTGGTATGCCGCACATGCCGCGCGCCTTCTGCTCTTTGTCAGGCACTGGCTTCCGGAGCGCGCCGATGCTGAGGACGCAGTGCAATCGGGGTTTGTGAAATTTTGGAAGCACAAACCGCATCCCCATGATGATGATGTGCCCCTGCTCTATACGGCGGTTCGCAGTGCCGCCTTGGATATGCTCCGCTCCAAGGGTCGCCGCGCCAGGCGTGAGGAGGCGGTCATGCTGGATGCAGATGACTGCTGGTGGGATGCGGACACGATTCAAGAGCGGGAACGCGCGGAACAAATGCAGCGCGTGCTCGCGAAACTTCCCGAGGAGCAGCGGGAGGTGGTGCTGCTGAGAATTTGGGGCGAAATGACCTTTGCGGAAATAGCGGAAACGCTCGACGAGAACATCAACACCATAGCTGCGCGTCACCGCTATGCGCTCGTTGCTTTAAAGAAACTGCTGCCTGAGGAATGCCATGAACGATCCTGAATTCGAAAACAAACTGCGCGGATTTCGGCCCGCATTACCCTCACTTTCACTTGAGGGTCGCATTGCCGCCGCATTGCCGCAGCCCCCAACCGCGCGGTTCTCGTTTTCCGCATGGCTGGGAGAGCGTCTGCTCTGGACTGGCGGCGGCGCGGTCGCGGTCTGGATGCTCCTGATTCAATTCGGACCAG
>JAYVZW010000289.1:0-4943 GCA_043783015.1 Verrucomicrobiota bacterium | reverse complement strand
TTCTAGCTATAAAAATTGTTCGACAAGATTTCAAATCAGCCGCACATAAAACTTGCCCGGCAGCGGCTTGACCACGCGCTTCATCTCGAGCCTCATCAGCGTGGCGTTCACGATGGAGGAAGGCAGACCGGAGGCGGCGGTGATTTCATTCACATGCGTTTCCTCGGTGCCAATCGCGCTATAGACGGATTGCTCATCGTCGCTGAGGGCCGCGCTAGGCTTTGCTTCCTGCATGTCAGGTGCCAACGGCTGAGTGGGGAAAAGCGACGTCAAATCATCCAGCACATCCGCGCCATCGAGAATGAGTTTTGCCCCTTGCTGGATGAGACGGTTGCAGCCCTGCGATGAGGGCCGGTCAATGTTTCCCGGCACGGCATAGACCGAGCGCCCTTGATCTGCGGCTTGTTGCGCGGTGATGAGCGCACCGCTGCGCGCCGGGGCTTCGGTGACGATGACGCCGCAACTCCACCCGCTGACAATGCGATTGCGCATGGGGAAAGTCTGACGGTCGGGCGGCATATCAACCGGGAACTCACTGACGACCGCGCCTTGCTCCGCGATCTTCTCTGCGAGCGCTTTGTTTTCTGGTGGATACAATTGGCCGAGTCCCGAACCAATGACGGCAACGGTGCGACCTTTGCCGGCGAGCGCGCCTTCATGCGCGGCGGTGTCGATGCCTCGCGCGAGTCCGCTGATGACGGTGTAACCGGCATAGGCAATTTGAAAAGCGAGCTTCTTCGACATACTCAATCCATAATGCGTGGCGTGGCGCGAGCCGACAATGGCGATGCCGTGATGATCGCGCTCCGTGAGTTGGCCCCGCACATAAAGCACCAGCGGCGGATCGTGAATCTGCTTTAGGAGTTTGGGGTAAAGCGCGTCTTCCTGGGTGAGCACGGTGAGATTTTCCTCCGTGATGCGGCGCAACTCGCGTGCGAGATCAATTTTGCTTTCCCAGCCCGAAATGGCCTCGGCGAGATCATTCCCAAAACCATCTATCGCCGTGATTTCCCTGGCTTTCGCACTGAGAATGCGCTCCGGGCTGCCGAAGACATCCATCAAACGACGCACGCGAACCGGACCGATCTTCGGCAGCAGGTTCAAGGCGAGATAGGCTTCAGTGCGGGTCATAGTATGCAGTAGCAGCCGATGTGATGAGGCTCAAGCTTATGTGTGAAAAGGGTGCCAGAAGCACAGAAGTTAAAGCCGCCTGAGATGCAATTGTTCTATCGGGTCGGTTCGTGCGTGACGGTAACTCCAATGGCTATTATTTCAATTAATAGAGTGATCGATCACCCAATCTGGGCGCTGAGAACCAATGGTTGCGGTTGTTGCGAAAGCACAGAAGAAGTATGCTCACCACGTAGAAACTGCGCCATGAAACCCGGCACCATCCATCGCCACTGCAACAAGTCAGGCGCGAAATATGCCATGGTCAGTCCCATTCATAGTTTATTTTTTAATCGCCCCTCTCATCCCGTCTCCGATTCGCGCCTTGAGCCACTCCGGCCCGGCACCCACGAAAGCAAATTCCTAGCATACATGAAAACCTTTAGCCTGTTTCCTGTCGTCATTCTTGCTGGAGTCATGTTTCACATGCCATGCCACGCCACTGAGGTAAGCGCTTGCACCATCGAGCAACCGGTGAATCTCGGATCAAAATCCGATCCGGCGAGGATTCCATTAGGACGTGTGGGGGTGATCAGCAATTACGACTACGGCATCCACTGGTATATCGGCGAAGAGCAGTCATGCCCGGGCGGCGCAATGCACTGGGAGGGTGGCTTGGAACTGAATCAAAATCTGGCGAGCGTTTTCGGTATCTCAGTGGAGGCACAGGACTCGACGCAGATTTCGGCATTTCCGGTGACCCTGCGTGTAAAGCCATGGAAGCCGCCGGGTTACAGCCCCTATACCAAGGATCAGGTTCTGGCCGCCACGCTCTGGTGTCTGCTACACAGAACCCATGGCACACCGGAACATCCACTCGATATCCGGGTGCTTGCGGAAGGCGCGAATGAAAAGCCCTTGGAAGCGAAATAGTCGGGGAAATATATCACAGATCCCGGCCATGATGGCAAGGAAGTGCCACCGGTAAAAGTGCCGGGATCTTCCATCGAAGTGGACGCCCGGGGAATCTCCTGGGTGGTGTTTCCCGATGTCACACGGAAAAGCCAGTCTGTTTCGCCGACTCCCGGGATGATCATCATGGAGGCCGGGGGCGATGGTGATCCGGGTTGGTATCTGCTTCCCGTCTGGGGAAACGGCGAGAACCCAAACGAATACCTGCGACTCAACTTCCGGACGGCGAACATCTGCTATTCAAGTTATCATTCGAAAGGTGTGATGAATGCCAACTCGTTTATCGCGGCGGGAGGAGCCATGAATTTCGAAGTGAAACATACCGAGAATGGTGATTCGGTGGAAATCGCATATCCTCATGTTCCCCAGGACACACTGGCTGCGGAGATTCTTGCCCTCGTAGTCTCAGCACAACCCACGGTGGAGAAGAATCTGACCGTAACCATCTTGATCGAAGATTATAACTTGGCGAGATATCCGGCATTTCGTGATGCCAAAGGCTGGAAAGAAACCAAAGCCAGCGCTGACAAAATCAGCTTCGAGTGCGAATTCGCCTGGGATGCAGTAGCGAGGAAGTTGCTCAAAGGCACAGTTCCACTGGTCCATATGGAAACCAAGGATTGGATCGCCCCTAACCTAGAAGACGAACTCAAAGTTGAAAACACCGCTATCGAACTGGCAGCCCGCGTGAAGCAACGCATCAGTAATGGAATTCATGACGGCAGCTTGCTCGCAGAAAAAAACATGGGGCAGAACCATTTGGCCGACGTCGGCTTGCCAAGAGAGGTCGGTAAGGCTGGATATTATGAGGCACTGGCAACTTACTCGAGTGGAACCAAACTGCCGGACAAACTTCAGGTTGACCCAGTAAAAATCGCAGATGACCTGTTCGACCAAGACCACAGAGCAGGGTGGACCTTCGGACTAAGTCGGTGCCAGGCCATTGAGATCGAAGTCCGAAAAGAAATTGAAAAAGAGAATCTCAAGAAGAACGAGTGAATGGACCCATTGGTCCATGGATGCACCATCGCGGAACTTTTCATCGCCGGGTTTCGGATCGGTTTCTGGGCCATGTAGAGCATATCCCAAAGACGCACACGATACATTCAATGGCGGCATCGATCTCACTGGTGAAGTCAGCGCCCAGGCCGGGCACGCGCTCTTCATAATAGAGCGCCGCGTCCGCATACTCGGTCAGCGCGTCCGGATGATAAACATGCCTCATCGGCCGACGAGTTTGCGCACCATCGCGGAGCCTTCCTCGCCGGGGATGCCAGTGACGGCACCGGAACGAATTTCATCCCGACGAAGCCGTGCCAAGGCCAGCCAGGCATCCTCTGCCGCACGGTTGGCTGGGCGGGCAAGGCTTTCAACGAGGCGCTCGGCAAGGTCGGCGCGCTCTTTGTCATTGACCGCCAGGGCTTGGGCCTCGACTTGATCAAGTGCTGTGGGCATATTTGGAAAATAGGGTTTGTTTGATGCGTGTCAAATTTTCACACGCGCAGTGCATGGATCGCCCGCTCGATATGAGACATGCTCACGTCATAGCTGACGAAAGCATCCCCCAATGCCCGAAGCAGGACGAAACGGATTTTGCCTTCGTTGAATTTCTTATCGTGCTTCATGTGCTCGATGATGGCGGCATCGCTGATGCCGGGCGGTAGTTTGGTGGGAAGATGGAAGCGTTGGAGAAGCCCGATGATCTGATCGACAGCGACTTGCGGCAGTCCGCAAATCTCAGATGAAAGACGCGCGGCGGCGACCATGCCCAGAGAGATGGCCTCGCCATGAAGGAGTTCGCCGTAAGGAACGCTGGCCTCGATGGCGTGGCCGATGGTGTGGCCGAAATTCAAAAGCGCGCGGGTGCCAGTGATCTCGTGCTCGTCCTCTTCCACGATTCGGGCTTTGATGGAAACATTGCTTTGAATGAGGTCGGCGAGTCCGCTCCGGTCACTGAACACCGCGCTGATGGCTTGGAGCATCGCGGCATCGCGGATGGCGGCGTGCTTGATGATCTCGGCGAAGCCTTCATGATACTCGCGCGGTGGCAGGGTCTGGAGAGTGTCCAGTTCGGCGACGACCAGGGCGGGTTGCGCGAAGGTGCCCAGCAGATTTTTGCCCTCCGGCGTATTCACTCCGGTCTTGCCGCCCACGCTGCTGTCCACTTGCGAAAGGATGGTCGTGGGCATCTGGATGAAGGGAATGCCGCGCAGGAAAATGGATGCCGCGAACCCGGCGAGATCGCCGATGACACCGCCGCCGAGCGCAATCAGAAAGCTATGGCGATCAAGCCCGGCGCGCAACATTTGGCGGCAGACATCTTCGACTACGGCCATGCTTTTGCTGGATTCGCCGGCGGGGACAGTGATCAATGGGGCCTCGATGCCGGAACGTGCGAGGCTGTCGAGAACAGGACGGGCATGAAGCGGCGCGACATTGCTGTCCGTGACCACGGCGCAGCGTTTGCGTTTTAGCAGCTCGGTGGCGAGTTGGCCGGTGGAATCCAGCAGCCCGCGCCCAATGAGAATGTCATAGGATCGCTCGGCAAGATTGACGCGGACGGCGTGGGAGATGGGCATTGCAGGAGACTTAGTGGGAACAGTCGATGAAGGGCATCTCGACTATCCTTGATCAGGCGGGCATTTCAAGGCGGGGAAAAAATTCAGAAGCTGGCTCAAGAGATCGCCGCGGGATTCGCCATGAATTTCAATGAGCTTGAATGCCTTCTCACGCTGAAACCATTTATCCTGACGGCGGGCATATTGCCGGGTGGCGAGCTGAATGGCGGCGACAGCCTCGGCGAGACTGCATTCTCCGGCGAGATGGGCGCGGATTTGCCGGATTCCGATGGCCTTTTCCGC